>CAZKIR010000036.1:12120-15872 GCA_964552835.1 uncultured Bacteroidales bacterium | reverse complement strand
GTTGCAAATCCAAGCCATTGGGCGAGGGACAATATTGGTTTAATATCGGGTTTGGCCCATTTCACTTTGTAAATAGTAGTAGCCAACACGATAAGCAAGCCATATCCCGCGTCTCCCAGGCAAAACCCAAAAAACATCATGAAAAATGGCGCGAAGAAAGGGGTCATGTCAATTTCCTTGTAATTAGGTAAACCAAACAATTTCCCTACCGGCTCGAACAACTTGCTATAGCTATTATTACGTAATAATACGGGCACCTTCGGATCGTCCGGCCTTACATCTTCTGAAATGGAATAAACACCGGAATTCTCAAGGTACTCGGTCAACTTTTCTTCTTTCGGTTTTGGCACGTAACCCTCCATTACCATCAAGCGGTTATCGGCTTCAACTTCCGTGGAAAGTTTCACTTCCTGGTATTGCAGCTCCGATTGTACTTTGCCCGTGGCTTCGTCTAATAAATCAACATGGGAAGCATATTGATCCAGGATATTATCAATTTCTTCTTTTTTCTTGTTTACTTCCTCGATTTGTTGATTAATATCTGATAATGCCTTCAGGGGTATCTTGGACGGTTCGGCTTCAATGGCCACCTCTTCGCTTCCCCGTTTAAGAACAACAAAATACAAGTTACCCACTGATTCGCTAATGATGGCCAGGTAGTATTTTTCTTCCCATACCGGATCAAATTTCTTGGGGGAACAAGAATAAAACTTCACTTCAATGCCTGCTTCTTTTAGCCGGTCAATGGATTTGAAAGAAAAATATCCCCAGGGCAACATTTGGTCCTTTTCTTTTTGGAGAAGAGCATGTTTCTGTTCTAATTTTTCCAGTTCCTCCCTGTAACCATTTACTGCCTGGGCCAAATCGAGCCCTTCAGAGGGCACTCCACTGGCATTCCCTTCCTTGCTTTCCCTCCTGGACAAAAATCTTTTGGTGCCTTTTAACAAGTTTAATTGCTGGTATTTTTCCTGAAGGCTTTCATCATCCATAGCTGTTTCCTTCCGGGTCACGTCAAGCACACCAATATCCCGGATATCATCCAGGAACCTCTCGTATTCCTTATGATACACCAGGAAGGAATATTTCCTCATTTCAACTATCATTAGGCTACCTCCTGTTGACGGTTTTTAATAATTTTTTGAGCTGATTTCGAGAGATTTTCTTCATCTTCCAAAAAGCGCTTTATCTTTAGGATAGCATCCTCGTATCCCGGTATTTGTACCCGCTCGTACAAGTTTACTTTTTGTGTAGTTTTTTTCCGGGCATAATCCAGCATGTCCATCTTTTTCTCGAAAACTTCCGATTCGATCGCGATGCGCACGAGATCCTTCAATGAGGCAATCCCGTCAAGGAACCACTTAGGCTTATTAAAAACGTTAAAAGACTTGAGGTCGAAAACAACATCTTCCAGCACGGGGGTTTTTACCCCGGCTATCTTGTGCGTGGAAAGTTCCACATCTTTTATAGTAATCAAATCTTTCTCGAATTCAGCCCAAATCCTAAGCATGTCCTTGTTTTGCTTGATCTTGGATTCCAGCTCTTCTTGTAATTCCTCGCTCCGTTTCCGGGCTTTTTTCACTTCCAAGCGCAAAGCAGCCTCCTTGTTTTTCAAGGTTGGCAAAGCCCTTTCCCGGATCGCGAGCTGTTTGTTTAGTTGCTGTAAAGCAGTTTTATTATATTGAAATTTAATAGCCATATGCTATGTAAGGCTTTTATTTTTCTTTCACTTTTTCTTCTTCGTTCGCGGCGGGCCAGTATTTTTCTACCAGATCGTCTTTTATCCCTACCTCTGCCTTGGAAAAATTCTTACTAAAGAGGTTCCAGCCGGTATCAAGCATTTGATCAATATCAATGTTCACGTCAATGGCAAGCAATTCCCTGGAATACTCTTTCGCGAACCCGAGGGTCCGTTCATCGTAATCCGTAAGGTCGAAACCGTTCTCGAGCTTGGTTTTCGCGTTAGAGGCATCCGCGAACAAACGAATGGCGGTATTCATCACTTGCGGGTGGTCTTCACGGGTTTTTTTCCCGATTACTAGCTGTTTTAAACGTGACAAGCTACGGAATGGATCCACGATGACTTTCCCGATGTCGGAGTCCCTCCTCAGGAAAAGCTGTCCCTCGGTAATATACCCGGTATTGTCAGGAACGGCGTGGGTAATATCGCCGCCAGACAAGGTAGTTACGGCCACGATGGTAATGGAACCGCCCTCGGGAAATTGCACGGCTTTCTCGTAAATCTTGGCCAGGTCGCTATACAATGAACCTGGCATACTGTCCTTTGAAGGAATCTGATCCATCCGGTTCGACACGATGGCCAGCGCGTCCGCGTACAAAGTCATGTCAGTAAGCAATACCAAAACATCTTGGTTTTTGTCAACGGCAAAGTACTCGGCAGCCGTCAAAGCCATATCGGGCACGAGGAGCCTTTCCACCGGTGGGTTTTCCGTGGTATTCACGAAACTGATGATCCGGTCGAGTGCCCCGGCATTTTCAAACACGTTCTTGAAAAACAAGTAATCATCGTTTGAAAGGCCCATCCCGCCCAGGATAATTTTATCTGCTTTTGCTCTCAGGGCCACCATGGCCATTACCTGGTTAAACGGTTGGTCTGGGTCGGCAAAGAAGGGGATTTTCTGGCCCGATACCAGGGAATTGTTCAAGTCAATACCCGCGATACCGGTGGCGATTAACTCTGATGGCTGTTCCCTGCGCACGGGGTTCACCGATGGGCCACCAATTTCTCTCTCCTCGCCCATAAGTTCAGCACCGCCATCCAGAGGCCTGCCAAACGCGTCAAGGAAACGCCCGGCCAGGCCGTCGCCAACCTTCAGCGTGGGGGGCTTCCGCAAGAATATCACCTCTGCATCGGTAGGAATGCCCTCGGTACCCGAGAAAATCTGTAGGGTTACCATATCGTCTACAATCTTAACTACCTGTGCCAACCGGCCATTCACGATAGCCAACTCATCATATCCCACGTCAGTGGCCTTTAGCGAACAGGTGGCCTTGGTCAGGGCCGTAATTTTTGTATATATCTTCTGAAAAGCTGTTTTCTCCATTATTCTGCCTTTCTTTCATTAATGATTGCACTTAATTCTTTCTCGTAATCTTTAAATTCCTTTGATTCAAACTCAGAATAGTTCATCTGCTTGAACTGGTTAATGATCCGCTTGAAATAAAAGCCGACTTCCTCGAACGATTCGAACGAGAACTCGGTATAATAAACTTCCAGTACCTTGTCCATCATATACCGTTGCCTGTCCATCGGGGTAATTTGGTCGACGCGGTCAAAAGCATCTTGTTGCAAGATAATAAAGTCAATAACTTCTGATTTCCAGAAACGTATATGATAATCAACCGGCACGCCATCGTCGCCGAGGATGTTAATTTGTTCCTGTACTTCTTTTCCCCGCAAGAGGATATCCTTGGCCAGGTCAACCTTATCGAGCCACTGGTCTGAAATATGCTCTCTCATGTATTCCTTAACCTCTTCATATTCAAGATATTTAGAGTAGCTGTCAATAGGATCGACCGCCGGGTACCTTTTACTGTCGGCACGCGCCTGGGAAAGGGCATAGAAACAACGGGCGGCTTTCTTTGTTGATTCTGTTACCGGTTCCTTAAGGTTACCACCTGCTGGCGATACCGTACCAATAAAAGTAATCGAACCGGTTTTGTCGTTGTTCAGGTACACGTAACCGGCCCGGGCGTAGAAGTTTGAAATAATGGCCGACAAGTCCATCGGGAAC
>CAZKIR010000036.1:0-12110 GCA_964552835.1 uncultured Bacteroidales bacterium | reverse complement strand
GGGCCCTGGCAATTCTTCCATCCGGTTCGACATCTCGCGCAAGGCCTGCGCCCAACGGGAAGTGGAATCAGCAAGCATTAATATTTTCAATCCCATGGAACGGTAATACTCGGCCAATGTCATGGCAGTGTAAACCGAAGCTTCACGGGCTGCTACCGGCATGTTCGAAGTATTGGCGATAATAGTGGTCCGTTCGATAAGTTTTCTTCCCGTACGGACATCTTCAAGTTCCGGGAATTCTTTAAAAATTTCCACTACCTCGTTGGCCCTCTCCCCACAAGCAGCCACGATAACCATATCGGCTTCGGCCTGCTTGGCCAGGGCATGCTGCAACACGGTTTTTCCACAACCGAAAGGCCCTGGGATAAAGCCCGTACCTCCTTCGGTGATAGGGTTCAGGGTATCGATACACCGCACGCCCGTTTCCATTAGTTTAAAGGGGCGGGGTTTTTCCTTGTAGGCCTTGATAGGCACTTTCACGGGCCAGGTTTGCACCATGGACACCTCGTGTTCGTTCCCTTCTTTATCAATTAACACGGCCATGGTTTGCTTAACGGTATACTCTCCTTCATTGGCCACGCTTTTCACCTTGTATTCTCCTTCAAACTTGAAGGGCACCATAATCTTGTGCGGCATCCAGTTTTCTTTTACCTCGCCCAGCCATTCTCCTGCCACAACAGTATCACCGGCTTTGGCCAAGGGGGTAAAAGCATATTTTTTCTCCTCGTCCAATGCCCCAACGTATTCTCCCTTTTTCAAGAAAATCCCGGTCATCTTGTCAAGGTCATTTTGCAGGCCGTCGTAGTTCCTTGAAAGGATGCCCGGCCCGAGCGTTACTTCTAGCATATGGCCTTCAAATTCAACTTCCTCCCCGATCCGCAATCCACGGGTAGATTCAAAAACCTGAACAAAGGCACGATCACCGTTCACCTTGATAACTTCCGCCATTAACTTGGTGTCCCCTACCTTGATGTAGCAAATTTCGTTTTGTCCAACTGCTCCCTCAACTTGAACGATAACCAGGTTGGCGATAATGCCTGTTACTTTACCTTTAGTCATATTCTATATAATTTATTACTTAAATTCCTTTTCTTGTTCCTTATAATGCTCTTTCATTTCATCGATAAGCGACCGGAACATCTCTTCGCCATCTTCTTTATTGAGTTCCAGCCACCTAAATACCATGAAGAGCTTTAGTTGATAAGAAATGACTTTCTCGATGGTAAAATACTCGAAAAAAGTGTTTTCATTAAGGTAATCCCAACGGTACTTGTCTATCCTTAGTTCCCTTTCTACCAGGTTTTCAATTTCTGCCGACTGGATGATATAATCTATATCTTCTACTTCAGTAGTAAGGCCAAAATCACTGCCCTGGTCTTTTTGCAATATTTTTGCCACTTCATTGACCCCGACAATTTGATCCTGCATTTCCATGCCATGTTCACGACAGTTTAATGCCGTTAAAACATTCTTCAGGTTTACGTCAAACTCGAACCATTTTTGCAAGAACAGGTTTTCCGTTTGCAATACATGTTGGTAATACAAGTCTATCAGGTATTTTTCCCACCCGGTATAGGATTTTTTGCCCGGATCCACCTGGTATTCTTCAATAAAGCGTTTCATGTAAGAAGGCAAGATATCGGGTGCATCATAAATGGCATCCAGCCAATTTTCTTGTTCCTGTATATCTTCAAGGGTATAATTGCTCAAGGGGTTTAGTTCTTCCTTCTTGTTGATATAATAATCCAAAAGATTTTGGTTGTCATATGGCAAGTAAAGCAATTGCATCAGCCCAAGATCTTTCGGGTGGAGGCTTTCTGTCAAAAATTCCTTGAATTCCATCAGGGATGATGGACGCTTATTTTCATCCAGAAAGAGATCGGGCATTCCCGACACGAGGTAAAAATATTTTCTACTCATACAAATTTACTTCTCTCCGAATAATAACACGTGTAATTTAGGCCTCAAGTAATCTTTCAAGAATTGTTCAAATACCTCGTCGGTAAATGATATCTTGTACCCTCCATCAGCAGGTGCAATTTCAAACCCGGCCTTGATGTTCTCGTTGTAGTTCACGGCAACGCCTTTGTCAAGGATTTGTTTTGCTTTTGATTTGAAAAATTTCTCGAATTGTTCCTGATCCTTTTTTGGCAATAAAACCTGTAGGTCAATATTTCCGGTGGTATCCGGGTCCCATTTTTCCACGATGGTTTGTATCAGGTTTTGGATAAATTCCTGATCGTTAAACGATTCTTTTACCAACTTATCCAATATCTTGTCGTCAATGACATTGGCCACGTCCTGTTTAAGGCTATTATAGGCTTGCTCAAAAGAAAGCTTGAGCTCGGTTTTCGAGTTCTCGGCCATCTCGTTGGCCTTTTTCCCGGCCTCGTTTACTATTTTTTCTTTCTCAGTGTTAGCGTCCTTAACGATCTTTTCAGCTTTTTGCTTAGCTTCCGAGATAATCTTCTCGGCTTCTTCGTTGCCCTTGTTCAGACCTTCTTGGTAAATCTTATCGGTCAGTTCCTGAAGTTTGTTTTGCATTTTTCTCCTATATTATCTTAAAGGTTGAAAATAATGAAATGCAAAAATAAGAAAAAAAAATGAAGCTGGCCAGTTAGGTATCCCATTTAACAAAGATTTAACTTGATTTACATTTTTTTGATAAAAAAAACGAAGGAGGATTTTTTTCTTTCAATGAATTATTCTACTTTTTAAAAATTCCGCGGCGGGAAAAAGAAAAAACATGTTTTATATCATATAATTTTGCACAATAAATTTTTCATCGTGAAACACCCTGGCTTAGAACAAAAAGAAGTAGAAAAACAAAAATTCAAGAACAGCTTGCTGTTCCCAACTTTTTTTATCACCCTTATCTGGTTGGTTTGGGTTATAGAATGGGCCTTGGGGTTAGATTTGTATTACCTTGGCATTTATCCACTCGAGGTAAAAGGCTTGATAGGAATTCTCACCTCCCCTTTCGTTCATGGCGATTTCAACCATTTGTTCGACAATACTTTTCCCTTGTACTTTTTAAGCGTGGCGGTATTTTACTTTTATCGGCCTATCCACCTGAGGGTATTTTTCCTGTCGTATATCCTTACCGGGATATGTGTATGGCTCGGGGCAAGGCAAGCATATCACATCGGGGCCAGCGGGCTGGTTTACGGCTTGGCGTCATTTTTATTTTTTAGCGGTATCATCCGATCGGATATCCGTTTAATGGCCATATCACTAATCGTTACTTTTTTATATGGCAGCCTGGTGTGGGGCATTTTTCCTTTAAAACCATCTGTCTCGTGGGAAAGCCATCTCTGGGGCGCTATCTCGGGCGTGATACTGGCTTTTTATTACCGCGAACATGGCCCAAAACGCAAGACTTACGAGTGGGAAGATGAGGAGGAGGAAAGAGACGATGGGAACGATGGCCCGGTTTTGGAAATTGTATATAAAAAGGAGGGGGAGTAAGGCTTCATTTTTCACGAAAAGAGAACCAACTTTTTAATTAAGTACCAAACAAATTCTTTTTTCCCGGGTTTAATACCAGGGAAAGAATATTTTTCAGCCAAGGCTTTTTTTGTAAATTAGCCAAACAGAATGAACCTAATTTAAACAATAGTGCCATGTTATTAAAAATTCACCCGGAAAACCCAAGCGAAAGACAAATTTCAAGGGTAGCAGAGACCTTGCGCAAAGGGGGGATCGTTATTTTCCCTACCGATTCGGTATATGGTTTAGGTTGTGACATCAACCAACCCAAGACAGCGGAAAAAATTGCCCAAATAAAAAACAAAAAGCTGTCCGAGGCCAATTTCTCGATCATCTGCCACGATCTTAGCCATATTTCTGACTACACGAGGCAAATGTCTAACACGACTTTCAAGCTTATGAAAAAAAACTTGCCAGGCCCTTTCACCTTTATCCTTGAGGCCAATAACCGCGTGCCCAAACTTTTTCAAACCAAACGAAAAACCATTGGCATCCGGATACCCGATAACAGCATCCCGGCCGAGATCGTGAAACACCTGGGAAACCCGATCATTACCACTTCTATTCTCGACGATGATGACATTATTGAATACACTACCGATCCGGAACTAATACACGAACGGTATAATAAAGTAGTGGACATAGTAGTTGACGGGGGTTACGGGAACAATGTCCCCTCTACCGTGATCAATTGCACTGGCGACGAGATCGAAATCGTCCGGCAAGGGATTGGTGAACTGGCAGAATGATCTTTTTTTCACGGTATGCCCGCCAACTTGTATTACCCGGCAAACCGTTTTTCAATAATTTTCCAATCAACTATTTTCCAGAAAGCCTCTATATAATCCGCCCGGCGGTTTTGGTAGTCAAGGTAATAGGCATGTTCCCATACATCCAGGGTAAGAATGGGCTTCAGGCTAAGACGCATGGGGTTGCCCGCGTTGGATTCCGGTATAATGCTGAGGCTGTTGTCATGCTTCCTCACCAACCATACCCAACCCGAACCAAATAGGCTTACGGCAGGACGGTTAAAAGCTTCTTTAAATTCTTGAAAGGAGCCAAAATTCTCCTGGATGGCATCCGCTAGCTTGCCGCTTGGTTCGTTGGATGGATTTTTCGCGAACTGGCTAAAATAAAAGGTATGGTTCCATACTTGCGCCCCGTTATTGTATATCCCCCCCTCCGACTCTTTCACGATAATCTCGAGCGTTGCATTTTCAAATTTTGTCCCGGGTATAAAATCATTCAATTTCGTAACATATGCTTGATGATGTTTTCCATGATGGAAATCTAGGGTTTCCTTGGAAACATGGGGTTCCAGGTCATCTTCGGCATAAGGGAGGACAAATAATTGATGTGCCATGGCAATGATTTTTAAGGAATTGGTAAAAAACAAATTTAGAACTATTCCCGGGATTGTCAAATTATTTTCCCGTTTTTTATCAATCCACCCGGCCTTGATCAAAAAACCAGGGCCTCGCGAACCCTGGTTTTCAGCAAAACAAATACATATATGGAGCTGGCAGCTCCTGATTATTAACCTAAATAAAGCTGTTCCACGTGTTTCCAATTTACCACGTTCCAAAATGCCTTGATATACTCGGGACGTAAATTCTGGTATTTTAAATAATAAGCATGCTCCCAAACATCCAACCCCAGGATAGGCGTACCCTTCACTTCTGCCACATCCATTAATGGATTATCCTGGTTTGGTGTGGATGTAATCATAAGTTCATTGTTTTTTTTCACGAGCCACGCCCAGCCAGAGCCAAACCTTCCGGCGGCAACTGATGAAAATTCTTCTTTAAATTTTTCAAACGAGCCAAATGTACTGTCAATGGCTTTAGCTAATTCCCCACCGGGATGCCCGCCCCCGTCAGGCGACATCACTTTCCAAAACAAGTTGTGGTTATAATACCCACCCCCGTTGTTTCGAACGGCCACGGGCAAACCCGATACGTTTTGAAAAAGCTCTTCAATAGTTTTCCCTTCTAATTCCGTGCCTTCAACAGCCGCGTTCAATTTGCTCGTGTAGCCACCATGGTGTTTGGCATGGTGTATTTCCATGGTACGGGAATCTATATGGGGCTCTAACGCACTATAAGCGTAATCCAATTTAGGTAATTTAAATGCCATAGCTGTATTTTTTTAAAAAAGTTAAACATATTTTATTTCATAAACAGCAAAAAGCAAATATTGTTTAGAATTAGTCTAAATAAAAATAATATTATTGCCTGAAAAATCCTGTATCTTTGGCGGCTATTATCAAGCTATCTTAGTAAAGGGAATTCTTTCCTATGAACCGAGACATCTTAAAACTTGCCTTACCGGCCATCGCCGGGAACATCACGGTACCCCTTTTGGGCATGGCCGACATGGCCTTGATGGGACACCTTCCATCGGAAGAATACATTGGTGCGATTGCCCTCGGTAGCATGTTGTTCAATTTCATATACTGGGCATTTGGTTTTTTACGGATGGGCACGAGCGGGCTCACCGCACAAGCCTATGGCAAAAAAGACTGGCAGGAAACAAGTTACAGCTTATACAGGGCTTTGCTACTGGCCGTGGTCACGGGATTAACATTAATCCTTATGAAATGGCCCTTGGCAGAACTCGCCTTTTACCTGATAAAGGGCAGCGAAACAGTAGAAGCCTTGGCAAGGAACTATTTCATGATAAGGGTATACGCGGCCCCGGCTGCATTAAGCTTGTTTGCCCTCACGGGATGGTTTATCGGGATGCAAAACTCAAGGATCCCGGTTATGGTGCTTATCGCGATAAACATCATGAACATCGGGTTAAACTTCTTGTTCGTGTATGGCCTGGACATGACATCCAATGGCATTGCCTTTGGCACGCTCATCGCGCAATATACTGGCTTGGCACTGGCTATTCTCTTCCTTATCACTAAATTCAAAAAATTCCTTACCCCCGTGCAAAAAGAAATTTTGGCAGAGATGCAGGCAGTCAAGCGCTTTTTTTCCATCAATAAGAATATTTTCATCCGCACCTTTTGCATCATCGCGGTGCA
Source organism: uncultured Bacteroidales bacterium (assembly GCA_964552835.1). GTDB lineage: Bacteria > Bacteroidota > Bacteroidia > Bacteroidales > CAYFUP01 > CAZKIR01. Next base: position 5,587 of record CAZKIR010000036.1, on the reverse strand, counting down.
TACATTCTTTACCAGCCATTCGGCAGCAATAAACGACAATATATTGGCCGTGAACTCTCTTTTATTGCAATATCTCATGCTTTTTTCCTTCGTGGCGGATGGCTTCGCATATGCTGGCGAGGCGTTAACGGGTAAATTTTTCGGCTCGCGTGATAAGGCCAAACTCAACCTGGCCATAAAAAAGCTATTTCAATGGGGTTTTGGGTTGGCAGGATTGTTCACCCTGGCCTACATGTTAGGTGGCGAAACAATTTTGAACTTACTTACCAGCAACGAGGAACTAAAACCGCTTGCCAGGGAATACATGCCATGGGTTTGGCTTATCCCCATCACGGGGGTCGCCGCTTTTACCTGGGACGGCATTTACATTGGCGCCACGGCTGGGCCGGCCATGCGCGACAGTCTTTTGCTGGCAGCTTTCGCCGTGTTTTTCCCGGTCTTCTTTTTAGGACGGGCCGCCCTGGGGAACCACGCGTTATGGCTAGCCATGCTCTTGTTCATGCTGGCCCGTGGGATCATTCAAACCGCGTGGCGAAAAAAAGCTATTTATTCCTTCCGGGGCATGCATTAAAAAAAACCCTGCTAACACTTGTTAAACAGGGTTTTAATATAGATTACCGGTTCCTTTTTTATATGATTAAATACATAATGGCAACCAGAACAGTCACGATGGCCATCAAACTAAAACCCAACAAGGGCTGTTTGCCATCTTTGGCTTTAATTTCCTCTAGAGTCCGTGTCCAGTAGGTAGGTTGATCATTCTCGTGAAACTGGTACAACACGTAGAACACGTTACCAAAAAATGCCACGCTAAAAGCAACAACAAGGCCACCAAATATAGAAATCCATAAAACCATGAAAAATAGCGTGTAAGGAATTTGTTTTCGCATATTTTGCAAGTAATCCTTGTCCATTTTTCGTTTGGTAATGGCCAAATGTACACGTTCCTTGCCGGATTGGAACGTTTTATCCAATTTTTCTTTCTGGGCATTTAACACTTCCAGTTGTTGCTCACGTATTTCCGGATCTTCAATGTTCCTGGCTTCCTTGATGTTCTGTTCCATTTGTTCTACTTGCCGGGAATATGTAGATTTAAGATCAGCCAGTTCTTCATTCCCGTTTTGAATTTTCCGCTCGGTGAGCGATACTTGTTGGGCAATATAGCTTCTGGAAAAAGATTCCGTGAAAATGTTCATCGGGAAATCCTTGTAATATTCTAACCGGTCAATTTTTTTCTCCAGGTGGTATTGCTCGGGCTTAGTGAGGCCTGTCGTGGTGGTTTCCTGGTAGGTTTCAATCTTCCGGTCCAGGATGTCATTTTTAATTTCTACCGTAAAATACAGCCCTAAGCCCACTATAACCGCGGGGATAACCATCAAGACAATGCTATAAAAACCGGTTGGGACAAACGATAAAATATACCGAAGCCCTTTTTTAAGGATAGTTTTCAAAAACAAAACCAGATCGTTAAATGGTGTTTCTTGTTCCTCGGTATGCAAAAGGTGGCTAGGCAACATGATAGTAGCGAAAAACACGAACACGGTCAAGAAAATAAACGCGATGGAGATGGCCGTGTTAATATTAAGGGCAAACCCGAGAAAACTTAAGCCGGAGCCTTGCAACCAGCCAAACAAATCGAGGGCAGCTTGCACGATAAAAAGGATAAGATAAGTAACCAAGAAATAAAGCAGGTATTTCACGTTCTCGAAGCCGTTTTCAAAATTACCCGTGGCTTCATAGTATGGTTCCAGGGCGAGACTGTTATGCCGGACGGAGGCAATCTCGGCAAAGGACCAGGACAAAGGGATCAGCGCCAACACGGCCCCGATATAAACCAGGCCACTGGTCTCGAACATGATATCCAGGTATAAAAATAAAAAAATGGAAAACATGGCTATCAGCGTGCCCCAGAGGGCAATCAGGTAATAATTGACTGTTACGCTGGCGCGGATATTTTTAAAAGAAACCTGGTAAATCCACCAGGTCCATTTTACCAGGTAATGGATAAACATCTTGTACAAGAACACGATGGGCGGCACGAACAATTTTAAAAACCAAAGAATGGCATGCGCGATCCAGAACAATACTTCTTTTACTAACCAGATAAAATCCAGCACAAGTTCGAATAACAGGTAAACCGCCCAAATTATCCATACAATTATATCATAAACAAAACCGATCGGGCTAATCAATAATTTAAAAAAATTCCAAAAACCGCCCTTCTTGTTCACGTGTTTTTCGACCTGTGGCAAAGTAAAAAGGTAGGGAGGTTTAATCCCGGTAATCCGATAGTACATGAATGAATAAATCAACAAACCAGCAGGCAGTAAAATAAGGGGATGAACAAATTCAATCGCGTAATTTGCCGCGAGAAGCAGCAGGCCTAAGGTAATAAGCTTTTTAAAATAATCAGCCACCTGTTGTTTCATGGTTATAGGCTTTTAGGTTAAAAAAAGGGCTTACAATGATAATAAATAATCTTCTGTTTTCCAACTTCTAACAAAAAAGAATTAAACTAAAGCCTTTAAATAAGGGGAAATTCAGGCCTAACACGAAAAAGCAAATTTAATTAATTTATTGATATTCAGTGCTTAAAAAAACCACGTGAAAATTTTTGGCCTTAGCGGATTTTTTGAGGTACCAGATAATTTTGGATATAATCTTTTATTCCTTCTTCAAGAAAATAAAATTTTCCCGGGTAACCTGTCATTTTAAGTTTATCCATCCGTGCCTCGGTAAAGTACTGATAGGATGCGCGAATATCGGAGGGGGTGTCAATATATTTGATAACAGGTTCTTGCCCAAGTGCATCGAAAACGCCGCCTGCCAAATCATTAAAAGTACGGGCTTTCCCGGTGCCCAGGTTAAACAGCCCGTTATATTTTCGTTGCCCCATCATGAAAAACATCACGTCTGCCACGTCTTTCACGTAAACAAAATCCCGGGCTTGCCCGCCATCTTCATATTCAGGCCTGTGCGAGCGGAACAATTCCATTTGGCCGGTTTCCTGTATTTTTTTATAAGTATGAAACACGACGGAGGCCATCCTGCCCTTGTGGTATTCATTAGGGCCAAAAACATTAAAAAATTTCAAGCCGGCCCAAAAATATGGCTTTCGCCCCTGGGCCAAGGCCCATTTATCAAATTCATTTTTTGATTCCCCGTAAGGGTTCAAGGGTTTTAACTTGTGAATAATCTCGTGATCGTCCACGTAACCCAATTCACCTGCCCCGTAGGTGGCAGCCGAGGAGGCATAAACCAAGGGAATGCCATGTTCCGTGCAAGCCTGCCAAACTTTCTTGCTATAATCCAGGTTTAATTTCTCAAAAACCTTCTTGTCAAATTCGGTGGTATCGGTCCGCGCCCCGAGGTGAAAAATAAATTGCACTAGCCTTTGGTTCTCGGCCAGCCAGGAAAAAAACTCATCCCGGTGCACTTTCCGTGAAAAAATTTTATTTTCCAGGTTCTTGTTTTTATCGGCTCGCGAAAAATCATCTACCAGCACGATATCCCGGTAATTTTCTTCATTCAACTTGGCCACCATGTTGCTGCCAATAAACCCGGCAGCGCCTGTAACAATAATCATAACTCGTGTATCCTAACGTTCAATAAAAATGTTTTCTGGTATTGATGGGATTTTTTCCTTTTCCATGGCCTCCTGGTACAAGCGTTGCACAGCCTTTGTGCCCGTGGGCCCGATATCCAGCGAAAATGCGTTCACGTATAAGTCCACATGCTTTTTCATAATGCCATAATCCATTTCCTGTGCATGCTTTTCCATAAACGGAAGAACGCGTTCAGGAAATTTTTGTCCCCATCGGATGCTTTCACCAAGTGCCTTGTTTACACTCCTTTTCACCTTACCGGGAAGCCCCCTTTTTACCACGATCCCGCCAAGTGGAATAGGCAAGCCTGTTTCCTGTTCCCAGTATTCGCCAAGATCCGTTATTTTTTTCAGGCCTTTTTCCTGATATGTAAAACGGTTCTCGTGAATAATAAGGCCGGCATCTTGTTCACCCGACAAAACAACTTCCTCGATGTCCGAAAAAAGATATTCTCTTGTACGGCTTGCACCCGGGTATGCCAAGCCCAATAGCAAGTTGGCCGTGGTATAAACACCAGGGATAGCAATTTTAGCATGTTCTACCTCGTCGGGGTATATTTTCTGCCTGCTAATTAACAAGGGGCCATTTTTGTAGCCCAGCGCGCTGCCCGCCGTGAGCAACTGGTAATCCTTGGCCACGTGTGCATAGGCATGATAACTCAACTTAACAATATCCAATTCCTTTTTAAAGGCCAACCGGTTTAATTCCTCCACGTCGGCCATCTGGCGATGAAACGAGGCCCCTTCGAAAGAAACGCGCCCATGCAACAGTGCTTCAAACATGAAGGTATCGTTAGGGCAGGGAGAAATACCTATTTTGAGTTTCATGGCCCCCATTTTTTAATACAAGAAATCATCATAAGGATATCTCTTCACGTGAACTTCTTTTACCTTTTGGTACAAAATGTCCCGCAATTCATCAATATTAATTTTTTGCTTGGCGGATATAAACATGCAATGGTAATTATTTTTTGCCATCCAGCTCTGTTTAAGCTCGTCAAGACTATAATTTTCAAGGGTTCTAGGCGTCAGGTCGTCTTCTTCCTTGTGCACGTGCTGGTAGGCGTCAATTTTATTAAACACGAGAAAAGTCGGCTTATCGGCTGCACCTAAATCCTCCAGGGTTTCTTCCACAATTTTTATTTGCTCTTCAAAGCGGGGATGCGAGATATCCACCACGTGGAGCAAGATATCCGATTCCCTTACCTCATCGAGGGTTGATTTAAAAGATTCGACCAGATGGTGGGGCAATTTTCGGATAAAACCCACGGTATCGGACAACAAGAAAGGCAAATTCCCGATCACGACCTTGCGCACCGTGGTATCGAGGGTGGCGAAAAGCTTGTTCTCGGCAAGGATGTCTGTTTTTCCAAGCAGGTTCATGATAGTAGATTTGCCAACATTGGTGTAACCTACCAGTGAAACCCGTACCATTTTGCCCCTGTTTTTTCGTTGCGTGGCTTTCTGTTTATCAATTTTTTTTAATTGATCCTTCAAGCGGGCAATCTTGTCGCGAATAATCCTTCGGTCGGTCTCGATCTCGGTTTCACCAGGCCCCCGCAGGCCTATGCCCCCGCGTTGACGTTCCAGGTGTGTCCACATGCGGGTAAGGCGTGGCAAGATATACTGGTACTGGGCCAATTCGACCTGGGTTTTCGCGTGCGAGGTTTTGGCCCTTTTGGCAAAAATATCCAGGATAAGGTTTGTCCGATCCAGGATTTTCACGTCCAATGCCCTCTCGATATTACGAAGTTGGCTGGGTGAAAGCTCGTCATCAAAAATAACTGTCTCTATATCCCGTGATTTAATAAAGTCGCCCAATTCTTCCAACTTCCCAGAACCGATAAAGGTTTTAGGGTTCGGGTTGTCAAGTTTTTGGGTAAATTTTTTCACGGGTGCGCCCCCGGCCGTTTCAGCTAAGAAAGCCAACTCGTTCAGGTAGTCTTCCACTTCCCGCTCGCCTTGTTCCTGGTTAATGACCCC
>CAZKIR010000035.1:8089-16100 GCA_964552835.1 uncultured Bacteroidales bacterium | reverse complement strand
AAAAGCCAAGGGCGCTCCCAACAATAAGAATGAACAGGGAAATCCTGAACCACCAGGTTTGCCACCATGGTGGGGTGATGGACAGGGAGACTGAAGTTCCCTCCTCGTTCCAGATGCCATCGTTATTGGCCCCTTTTACCGTGAAAATGTAATCCCCGGGATCCAGGTTAGTATAAACAGCCTTCCGTTCGGTGCCAACATAATGCCATTTTTTATCAAAATTTTTCATAAAATAGGCATACTGGTTTTTCTCTGGCTGGATATAATTTGTGGCGGTAAATTTGAAGCTGATTATATTTTGGGAATAATCAAGTAAGATATGTTTTACACGGGAGATGTGCTTTTCAAGGTAAAAATTGTTATTATTGGTCTTCATACCGGGCTTTTTAATAGGCACGGAATTATATTGTATTTCAAAATCAGTTAATACGACATTGGGCACGTGCTGGTTGGGTTTTATACTGTCAGGGTAAAACCAGGTAACTCCACCATCGCCCCCAAAATACATTCGCCCCTTGGTATCGCGAAAAGTGGAGTTCTGTAAAAAGGAATTGCCAAACAAGCCATCTTGTTTATCATACGTTTTTACTATTGCACTGGTAAGCAAATTATTGAGGTTTTCAGGTATAATTACCTGGCAAAGCCCATTATTTGTCCCAGCCCACAAATTTCCGTTCTGATCTTCGTTGAGGCTCATTATATCATTACCTGGTAATCCATGATTGGTGTTAATGGTAATAAACGAGGTTGATTTTCTCTTATATAAGCTTATACCGCTTTGCGTACCTGCCCATACCCGGTTTTTTGAATCCACGAATACCGTGTTTATAAAGTTATTTGCCAAACTAGCAGGGTTGTCTTTTTCTTTTTTAAAGTTCGTGAATGTTTTCTTGTCATCATTTAAATATGCCAGGCCCGATGGAGTGGCCACCCATAATCGTCCATCCTGGTCAAAACATAAATGAAAGACCCAGTCATCGGGCAGGGAAGTTGAATCACCTATATTCGAACGGTATACATGAAATTTATTGGAGCTGGGGTTGTACTTATTTATCCCGGCGCCGTGCACGGCGAGCCACATGTTACCTTCTTTATCTTCTGCTATCGCGCGGATATCGTTTCCGCTAATGCTATATTTATTACTGGTATCGGGGGCAAGGTTAATAAAACGTTCTTTTTCCTTTTTATAAATTTGCAAGCCCGAGATATACGTACCTGTGTATATGGTATTGGTATTGCTTTTAAATATCTCGAATACCGTGCTGGCGAAAAAATTTGAATTATCCCCTTCCCTGAACCTCTTGATAACCTTTTGAAGTGAGGATTCGAACACGGCAATCTTGTTTTCGCCTCCGAACCAGATATTTCCCTGTCTATCTTCTTCAATGCTGTATACAGCTTGAGCTTGCAAAGTGGTTTTTGCATTATAGTTATGAAATTTTTTGTATTTTTTAGAAATCAGGAGCTGGCCCATGTTGCCCATCCAAAAGTTGCCTTGCATGTCCTCGTGAAAACAGGTAATAGAATTCGCTTTAACATAACCAACTTCAGGGTCATTTAACAGAAATGATTTATGAAAGTTGGTCTCAGGATCATACCATAATAAAGCGGCCCCGGTGCCAAGCCAAAAGTTTCGTTTTTTGTCTATAAAAATATCATGAATGTAATTATTATCAGAAATATTGAAATCGATTTGTTTTACTGTTTCTTTCTCAAGGTCTATGGTAACCAATCCACTTCCCAAGGTTGCAAGATATAAGGTATTGTTAAATAATTGGATATTTTTCACATCGTTTTTTTTCCAATGCTTAAAATCTTCGGGACGAAAAATGATGGTCTTACCTGTGGCAGGGTTAAGAGTTTGCACACCGTTAAAGCCTGCCGCCACGTATATCTTATTGCGGAATAACGTGATTTTTTTTGGTGTGACATTGAAGGGAGTACCTATGAACTGTTCAAATTTATTATTTTGTCGATTAAACTTGTACAGGTAACCCAGTTCAGTTAAGGCCAATAAATCGCCCGAGGGGTTTTCCATGATATCATTTACTTTGTTGGCCATGTGGTCAGATAGATTCTCCTTGTTCGGGATGTAGTTGGTAAAAGTTTCATATTCAGGGTCGTAACGACTGATTCCTTCCCGCAATCCAAGCCAGATTTCACCATTTTTGTCCAGGTGCATTGCACGCACGTCATTATTTAATAAACTTGTTGAATCGCCCGGGATATGTCGGTAATTTTTCAGGTTGTAACCGTTGTATTTATCAACGCCCCCTTTTTCCGTAGAAATCCAGATAAAACCATCCCTATCTTGCAAGATATTTGTAATATAAATCCCTGAAATGCCTTTCAGTTTATCAACCCGTATTTTGGAAGGTTGTGAAAAGATAGCATTGTTTAACATCAACCAAAAGAAGATTATAATCATGAAGTTCTTTCTGGCTGTTTTATAAATACAATAAATTGTTTTTTCCATATCAATAAATATTTATTGGATTATAACAAGGTTTAATCGTGCATGGGTGTGAATGTGTTCACCTGTATTATTGTTTTATGTCATTTAATCACCAATTTTTCCATCACGCTTGTTTTTCCCGATTGAATTTTAATAATATACCAACCTTTTTCCAGGCATTTAGTATCTAAGTGTATAACTTGGCCTTCAAGCGGGTATTCTTTATCCATGATTTTTTTACCAAGACAAGAAAATATAGATACGTTTAGCTTACCAGAGATTGGCTTATTGCCCATGTTGATGAACAATTGGCCTTTAGCGTTTACCGGGTTCGGGTAAAGAGCGTGTTTCCCGGCCTTTTGTATATAGTTCACGGTAGTGCTGGAAGAACTTGTGTCCACGATCGCGTAGTCAAAATAGAGCGTTTTGTATTTCAGGTTTTCCAGTACCAGTTCATGTTCTTTTTTAACAAGGCCTTTCACTATTATAATTTCATGATGGGCCACGGGGGTTGGTGTTTTCAAGCTTAACATGTTTTCTTTTACTTCCCTGTCAATGGTTAGCTTCAAATGGTTAGAGTTACCTGGGGCCCCGACGCCATAAAGGCTAATGCCCGTACCGGTAAAATTAAAATGCACCGTTGCCCCATAATCAGCCGTGTAAACAGCCGATCCTTGATACAAGTTCCCGGATGTTTCCTCGTTCCATTCGCCTTTATATGTTATCCTGCTGTCAGCATCATCTATGAACTCGCCCGTTAAGGCTTTTTTTTTATAATAGGCGTTTATTTCCACGCGACTGTTCATGACAAGTTCTATTTCTTGTTGAAAGGCCGTTTTGTCCCCGCTCCACCCTGAGAACCAGTAGCCATCGGGAGGAAAGGCACGTAGGGTAACGGTTTCCCCTGCTGGATAGGCTTCTTTTTCCGGGTTTACGCTTACGGCCCCGTTGCCTGGGTTGATTTTAAGCTCGTACAAGATGGGGTTCTTGCCCGGGTAGTTCAGTATTTCCTTGTCTAGGATAAACTGTTTTAATTCCTTTGCCATGGCCTCGTGCTCGGCTTTGTTAGGATGGGCGTTTACCTCGAAAGAGTAACGGTAAAACCAAATGTTATAACCCTGGGATTTCATTTCTTTTACCAGGCTTTCCGAGTACTTGTAAGCTTTTTTCGCGTACAAGTTGCCAGGGGCAACAATAATTTTTACATCTTCCCCGTAATGGTTCACCAGGTCCCGGATGTCTGATTTGTATGCACTTTTCCATCTCGTGGTATCGGCAAAGGCGGTTTCGTTGGGGTCATATTCATCGTTTACGCCCATGGCAAATAAGACCAGGTCGGGGGTGTAGGCAGAGAAATCCCAATCCGCGTAGCTTAAGCCGTTCTCGTGGGTGGGGATCAGCTTGTCATAAGTTGTTTCCAGGCCCGTGGTCTTGCTTTGGTACCACCCGGTGTTGTCCATCACGGCCAAACCCCCGATCCCGTTGTTATGAATTCTGGCATTCATCTCGCGGGCCAGGATATTGGCATACGAGTACCAGGCATTGTTGTTGCCACAATCCCCATACGTGCCTATGCAACCGGAGCCCACGCCCCCGGTAAAGGAATCCCCAAACACTTCTATCTTCAAGTTAGGCTTTTCTGCCGGGAAGATGGCCGTATCATTGTCCAATACCAAGCCATGGAACTGTAAACCAAAAGAACCCGCGCCCGGGCCTTCTGCCTTGGCAATGGTTAGCTCGTGTAGAGTGTCTTTTAAGCCCGAGATGACCTCCAGGGTATCCCTGCTGGCCCCTTGTGGCAAGGTTTGGTCAACCGCGGTGGAATCTATCACGAAATGGATTTCCAGGGGCACTTTCGATTTATAATCCGAGAAAATGGCTTTTAGGGATGTTCCCGCGAATTTTACCTGCACGTAACTGCCCCCGTAATACATGGTGGGGGCAAAGACATTCGAGAAATCAATTCGGCCGCCATAATTAAAATACGGGTCAGAAGGGTTGGAAGCCGAGTGGGGGTGGTCTATCAGGTCAAAATGACGGTTTTTAAATGTAATCGTGGCTTCTCGCAGGTTATTGTCCAGGTCCCCGTTGCTATCTACCCCGTTCGAGGTCCAGGCCTGTGCCCCTTGCCAACCGTTCTGATAATGGATTTCATAGGCTTTTGGCATGCCCATGAGAAATTTCGTGCCAGTGGATTTATCGGCAAATACCCCGTGGGCCGAAAATTCACCCGTGATACAAGGTTTTTCGTCAATTTCAAAGTATGCAGGCGACTTTTCAGCATGAAACCCATCAAAATGGGGGTATACCCATGGATAATAATGTATCTTGTAAAAATCCAGGTAGGCATCTTCGTCATCTACCACGCCTTGAAGGGCTGTATCGCTCCACTTGTTGCCCCGGAACTTGGGGCTGGTGTACTTCAGGTAATTGCTCACGCATACCAGCACGTCGCTTTCCTCGTGCACGCGTTGGGCTGTTTTGCCCACCAGGTATTGCAAGGTGCTCCAGGGATAATTGCCCTGGTCGTTGTGCTCGCTTTCGCTTACCCACAATATTTCATTGCATACATCAATGGAAAACAAGTAAGGGTTATCTTTATACCGTTTTACCAGCAGAACGGCATAATTTTCAACAAACGCGTCCATGTTTTCCTCGCTCTCGTACATTTTACGCCAGCGGTCGTGTTTTTCCGTGTACGAGGCCGTGTGATCAAAGGAAATCAAAGCGCCCATGATATAAACCTTGTGCCGCCTGGCAATGGACATTAATGAATCCATGTCTTCCCAGAAGGCATTTGTTGGCCCGTTCACGTAACCGTCTGATGTAATATCCATGCCCACGTCGCCATTGCATGTAAGCCATACGCGTGTATTGTTTGTCCCTGCCTGGTGTAAGGATTTAAAATGATTGTCCCACCATTGGTAATTAAAATCCCCGCCCAGGTCGTTCCAGTTGTGCCAAGGCGTGTTGGCGCCGTTCAGCCAAATTTTTTTGCTGTTTGCCCTAAATTCGTTGCCCTCGATGGTAATTTGTTGGGAGAGCCCGGTTTGAAAGCATAAAAACAAAATCGAACCAATTACTATAAAATATTTTTTTAGCATAGCTGTTTATTCGTTTTTTAATTTACGGTCCTCAAATCTATTTAAAACCCAGCAGTAGGTATTGTAATATTTGCTTTTTTTCTTATACCAATTTCCAGCATTGATAATATTTCATGGATATTATTCCAACCAGACCTTTCCCCGATTAAATTCGTTATTCAAGAACACGTGCCTTCAGAGCGTTTTCATGAACGTTATTCCTTAAATATACCGTACAAATAGCCGTAAAGCGCATTTTTGCCGCGCATCGATTGTTGTGGGGTAAACTCGGAATGCGACCATATAAAACGGGTATTAAAATATCCTTCAGCCTTTGGCCAGTGCTTGTAATCGGGATAGCATTGGTCCGTTAAAACACTTGGTTTTCCACCGGCAAAAATATCATTCCAGTCAAAGGTGTTTAAATATGGGGTATGCCCCGGGTGTAAGCCGGGTGCCCCATCATTTTGACCGGTAGTAAAAATGTTTTCAACACTCCTCTTGTTTTCAAGAGGGGTTGTAGCAGTTGTCATTTCAATATGGTTCAATGGGTTGCGGCCTAAACCCCAACCTGCTTCTAAAACCAGTGCCTGTTCAAATTTTTCTCGTTCTTCGGTTTTATTGGTTATGGCATGGGCCACCATGGTCCTTTGAACGTTCTGGGTGGTTTTAAAATAACTACTGCTTTCATCGGTAGCCCGCCTTGAAGGCCTTTTCTTGGAAAGGATTACTTCTTTTCTTTCGGCCTGGTATAAGATCGACGATCGCATGTTTTCATACAAGCGGGGGTAATGTACCTCGCGATTTGTCATCAAGTAAGCTGCCGTGCCCCATAGTTGGTTAGTAGGTTTTTTAGTGTTGTATTTACTAATCTCGGATTTTGGTGAGGTACATACCGATTTTTCTTTCACCACTTGTTCAAATTTTTGATCCCCGGTAAGGTTATATAGAAAAGCTGCTGCATTCATCTTCAAGTCGTGGCCCCGTGCCGTGGATTCGCCAAGGTTTAATTTTTTATCCAACATCTTATCATCCAGACCATTGGCATAATTGTACGCCGCGATGGCCGAATCGAGGTATTGCTTGGTTAATTCATCTTTTCCAGCAATCATGAAACAGTTGGCCAACATGGCGCTGTTAAAGGCGTTGGCCCATGCCGCGATGGCCGTATTGCCAGCCTGGAAAAGGATGTGTTCACGGGATGGATCGGCCGCGTGATTGCTCCATTCCATGTTTTTGTGATGAAGCGGGTTCGATAGCCCGTGACTATAGCCTTTATTATACCTTAAACGCAACCAAAAATCGGTTTCATTTTTAGCTTCATCCATTATATCGGGTATCCCGTTTCCGCTTTCGGGTATACCAAGATCGTCATCATCAAGCGCGCCATGGGTCAGGAAATAGGGCAAGAGCATGTCATAAATAATGGATACATGCCCCAGGTGCCTGTCCCAATCATACGCGTCAGCATGCCCGCCATAGGCGTTTGGGTTCTCGGGTTTTCCTGGCAAGGTGTGTTGGGCAAAGAAATGTGCCTGGTCCCATCGATCGCCATGTCCGTGCCATTCTTTCCTATACGGGTGCATGTCGGTGATATAAACGACCGTGTTCTCGGGCGATTCCCCGGGTATAAACAATGGCCTCCTGGGCACGGGCCACACGCCTCCCGTGCTATCTTCCCCTACTCTCAGGTAGAAATACCCGAGCAGGCTTACCGCGAAGGGGTCGCGATACATGTTATTGTCAATTTCAAAATCCTGGCTACACCCAATTCCTTCTATTACCAGGCGGTATTTTCCGGGGGCACGGAAGGTGGAAAAATCAACTGTCCACACGTCAGACTGGATGAGGTTGTAACCTCCCAGGCCTACCTTGTTTTTTGTCCAGAAATGAAGATTGGAAACCTCGTGGGTATCACGCGTGGCCGTGTTGTACAAGTATACCGTGTTACCCTCGTAAGCAGCATAGTCCCTGAACCCGCCATCGCCCATCCACATGTATAAATCCGCGGTTTTTACAGTGCTTTCTTTTTCAAACCCAACCAGGTTAAGATGAATGGCTTCTGAATGTTGTTGAAAGATATCAAACACGAATACCATCTCTTTCTTATCTACTTGCAATGAAGGGCTTAAGCTCAAGTGATAGGTTTTTCCCTGCTCCATGGCATTTGGCAATGCCAGGTAAATAGAATGTTCTTGTGTATATTCATTGGCCATCTTGTTTTCACCAACGGCCATTTGGGCCATCCCGTTCATTTTCGTTTTTCGATAGCATGTTCTTGGGGTTTTTCCCGGAGAGCTATATTCACTGCCATCTGTGGAGAATATCGTGTAGTTTACTTCTTTGGCCGTTTCCGGGATATTCAAAAAAGGCTTATAATAAATAGGGTGGCTATTTGTCCTGTCAAAAGAATGCCCTAAATAAGCGGTGGGGCCTTCCCCGGTATCCTCGAACAAGACTTCGCCATCCAATA
>CAZKIR010000035.1:0-8079 GCA_964552835.1 uncultured Bacteroidales bacterium | reverse complement strand
CTCGTTTGGTTTTATCGTGAACGAAAAAAACAACGTAATGATCAATAACTTATAAATTTCCATTTTCTTCATGTTTTATTCCACTATATCATACTTTGTTCTATATGAATGCACTGCCGTTTGTTTTATTTGTTATATTAGTTTCCAGTGTAGGCATGTTATAAAATATTTCGTTATTATTTAAACAAAATAGCCTTGCAAATTCAAGGCTATTTTGGTACTACATTAACTAACTATTAACATAATCTGAAAAACTAAAATTTTCCAATTTATTAGATGTAAAAATACATGATATAATCCTCTTGGTTTTATATCAATATTCATTTATCTTGTCTTTTTGTCTAAACTAACTACAAAGTGGATATTAGTATAAATATTAGAATAATAGTGTCAATGTCTCTAAGATGAAAATTGTATTTTTGTTTGGAGATCATTAAGTATTAACCAGAATTTATTATCCAGGAAGCCAAAAAATATTCCCTGGACAACCCCCTCGTGCTGCTTCCCGTGGGCAAACTGACCAACATGGCCTTGGCCGTGGAAAAAGCCCCGGAAATTATCGAAAATATCCGGATGGTATGGCTAGGCTCGAATTATCCCTCGCGTGGCGAGTATAATCAAGACAATGATACTGCTTCCATGAATTACTTGCTTAACACGGATGTCCATTTTGAGATGGTGACCGTACGCTACGGAAAACCATCCGGCACCGATGCCGTGAAAGTGATAATGGAAGACATCAAGGCCAACATGCCAGGCAAAGGGCCCGTGGCTGAAGAAAGTGTGGAAGGAAGGCACGGGAATTTATTTAAAACCTTTGGCGATTATTCCATGAACTTGTTCAAGAATTGCCAATTTCATGGCGACCCACCCACCCGGTCCTTGTTCGACCTGGCTGCCGTGGCCATCGTGAAAAACCCTTCCTGGGCAGAGAAATCTACCATCCCGGCCCCTATCCTTGTTGATAATAGCTGGAAGGAACGTCCAAACAATCCTCGCGAGATCATCCTATGGGAACATTTTGACCGGGATGCCATCGTGAATGACTTGTTCAACAGGATGGAAAATTACGTTCTGGCGGGTGAATAAAATATATTCGTATCAAAAAAATCCACCTGATGTCAAAATGGGTTATTATTACTTTTTCATCGTGGTGATCACCAACCGGGTTTCGGCTTTTACATCGGTTTCTTCCACCCGCTTGAACCCCCGGGTAGCTTGGATTACTTGTTTTAAATCATCACGAATAAACTGGTAACCATATTGTTCTACCGTGTTCAGGGGGCCAAAGGCTTTGGTTTGGGCGTTTAGCTGCAAGGTTTCGACCCCGAAAGGTGGCGCACACACGAACTTGTCGGGTATCTCGTATACCTTGTTCACCTTGTCCTTGCCAATGTAATAATTATCGAGCAACAGCACGCGGGAGCCATCGGCCAGGTGGTAAATAAAACGGATGTAGGTGGGTTTGTTCACGCGCACGTACAACTGCAAGGTATCGTTCTCGGTAAAGATCAGGTTCTCGTTGCCCCGGTTGGTCCATACCTCGGCTTGTAGCCCGCCGCCCATGATCTCGTCTTTCCGGAAAGCTTGCATGCGCGAAAAGGCATCAGCGAAATTCTCGGGCATAAATTGAATGCCTTGGCCCGATAGCCATGATTTGGCAATTTGATCCTCGATGCTGGCCAGGGCTTTGCCACTGCCCACTTCTTTTAAAATGGCCACGATTTTTAGTTTGTTGCCTGAATCCCAATAGGTACCGGTAAGCAGGTATGTTGCCTTTTGACCTGCCTTGTCAGGTGAGATGAGTTTGTAACTTGTTTCGGCGATGAGTTTTTGTTCCAGGCTCGCGGTAAGCCTTTTCGAGAAAGGGCTGGCCATCTTGGTGTCTTCAAACGTGAAATAGGCCAGTTGCACGGTCCCTTCCGGTCCTGGCAACTGTTTTTCAAGATTGCCGGCCATGAAGTAGCACACGTCAGAAAGATTTCTGTCGCCTGATTTTTTTAAGGCTTGAAGGGCTTTCGTAACCGTTTTCTTGGCTTCCTGTACCTCGTTTATCTTTAATTTACTTTCGTCATTTAGCCCGAGCATGATTAAAAGGGTTTGGTCTTCCTCCACCTCCCGGAACAAGGGTTGGGTTTTCAGGTATTTCTCGTAAGCTTCAGGGCTGTTGCCATCTAAGCTCAATGCATTGGCCATCTCTATGCCGGCTTGTATTTCCTTTACCTTTTTTCCTAGCTGGTTTAGGTAGGCCCTTCTCACCGTGCTTTTCTCGGCCGTGGCCAGCACGTGCACTTTTCGCTCCTTTTCGTCCACGTGTGTCTCGTAGGATAGGCCCGATAAATCCATGCTCGAGAAGGAGGTAGACGATTCTTTAAAATACTGGTGCAAGCTATTGTCCACTTGTTCGGTATTGAAAGTAGATTGAGTTTGGATGGTTACCTTCACGGAAGAAATCAACTCCGCGGAGGCGGTTTTTTTCAATTCCCGGATCACGTCCGAAGGTTCTTCTTGCCGATCGTATCCTTCCCAGGCATATCCAATAATGAATTTTTCGGGGGGATAATAAAATTGCCTTCCCGATAAGGTCAGCCACTTGGGCTCGTTTGCTGAAACCTTTAAAAAAAGCGGGACAAGTAAGAGGACAAGTCGTTTTTTCATGGCTGGTTCGTTTGGTTAAACATGTCCTAAAATTAAAAATATTCATAGAATTTTCACCTTTTCGGGATAATTACTTGTTAAATCTTGTTAATTTTTCTTCGAAAATCATTTAACCAGCTTATTTTTGTTTCATGGTAAGCCGAAAAATCATATGGGGGCTCACGGTACTGGTTGGCCTGGCCATGGCCGGCCTGGTGGTAATTCAAGTTTTCTGGATAAAAAATGCTATCGAGGTGCAAGAATTGCATTTTGGGCAGACCGTGAACAAATCGTTGCAAGATATTGCCCGTGAAGTGGAACGGCAGCAAACGGTATTTTACATTTATAATCATCTGAATAGAAACCAGGAGAATGAGCGCCATGGAGAAAACGTCGATACTCCTGGTTTTCACGTGGACAGTGCTTTTTCCAAGGGCATGGATATGCAATGGCCCGATTCCATGAGCTTGCACAGGATGTATGATTCAGTGGGCAAAACCTTTTCTTCTGGTGAAAACATTCAAAAGCTCTCGGGGGAGAAAAAAGATGAGATTTTGCAAACTATCGAGAACCGGAAGGAGTTTGTTAACCAAATCGTGGACCAACTTTACCAAATGGACGTGAAACTGGAAAACCGGATATCGAGGGAAGAAGTAAAGCGGATTATACGGGATCAATTAAACAAGCACGGGATAAAATTATATTTCGAATTTTCTGTCGTGGGTGATGAACGGGGCCAGATATATCAATCCGAGGGCTACAGGCAGGATGCCAGCGAGCATGAAAAATTTGCCGTGCGGCTCTTCCCGGATAATTTATTTGACCCGGGTATCCAGCTAAAAATATTTTTTCCCGAGAAACGGGGTTATATCATAAAGGCCCTTGGCATCCTGACCCTTGTGTCTGTCACCCTCACCTTGCTTATCTTACTTATCATGCTGGCCACCTTGTTCACCGTGTTACGGCAAAAACGCTTGTCAGATATCAAGAACGATTTCGTGAACAACATGACCCACGAGCTAAAAACGCCCATTTCTACCATTTCGTTGGCTTCGCAGATGCTAGGCGATAAAAATATCCCACCCGAAAAGAAAAACCTGGATTATATTAGCGGGATCATCGGGGACGAGAGCAAAAGGTTGGGCTTTCAGGTTGAGAAAGTATTGCAAGTGGCTGTTTTTGAAAAAGGAAAAGTAAAGTTGCGCATGAAGGTGATAGATATTCACCAGTTGATTGAAAAGGTGTTCCAAAATTTCCAGATACAAGTAAAAAACAAACAAGGTGTCCTGGTAAAACAGCTAATGGCAAAAGACCCGGTGATCATGGCCGACGATCACCATTTCACGAATATCTTGTACAACCTGTTGGACAATGCCGTGAAATACGCCGCAGAAGAACCTGAAATCGTCGTGCTTACCCGCGATAACCTGGAATACCTGTTTGTCTCGGTCCGCGATAATGGCATCGGGATAGGCCAGGAAAACCTGTCCAAGATTTTTGATAAATTTTACCGGGTGCCCACCGGCAACGTGCACAACGTGAAAGGCTACGGACTGGGGCTGACATACGTGAAAAAAATCGTGGAAGAACACGGCGGGAAGATACAGGCAGAAAGTGAAATCGGGAAAGGTAGTATCTTTACATTGCAAATTCCAAGAAATCTATAAAATAGAAAACCATGGACCAGACCAAGATTTTGCTTGTTGAAGATGACGAAAACCTGGGGCAACTCTTGAAAGAATACTTGCAGGCCAAGGGATATGAAACCAATCTATACACCGATGGCGATCAAGGTTTCCGGGCCTTTAAAGAACACTTGTACGATTTGTGTATACTGGATATCATGATGCCCGTGAAAGATGGCTTCTCGTTGGCCCGTGAAATCCGTGCCATCAATAGCGATATCCCCATTATTTTCCTCACGGCCAAATCCATGAAGGACGACGTGTTGCAAGGTTTCAAGATAGGGGCAGACGATTATGTCACCAAACCCTTCAACATGGAAGAATTGCTCCTTCGGGTAGAAGCAGTCATGAGGCGCAGCGCGAAAAAAGAAAAACCCGTGCAAGAAAAAGAATACCAGTTGGGGAAGTATCATTTTGACCCCCGCCAGCAATTGTTAACATCCGGACATACCGAAAAAAAATTGACCACCAAAGAATCCGATTTGTTGCTCTTGTTGTGCCAAAAACAAAACCAGGTGCTTACGCGCGACCAGGCCTTGCAAGGGGTTTGGGACGACGTGACCTATTTTAACGCCCGCAGCATGGACGTGTACATCACCAAACTTAGAAAATACCTGAAAGACGAACCCTCTATCGAGATCGTGAACGTGCATGGCAAGGGCTTTAAAATGCTTGTTTCTTGAGGCATTAAAGGTTAAAGGGCAATTAGCCTTTGTGTTTAAACGAAAACTTTCTGGCCCCCCAACCGCGTAAACCCTTTAACCCTGACATGGCATTAAGCCCCAGGTTTAAAACTACAAGCTTTCACTTTCAGGTAACGCTGGGCATTTGGGTAATAGGTTTTTCTCGTGTCAAATGCCCATGTCCAATTTTCCAGGTCTTGCCCATCCGGCCAATATATATCCAGCAAGGGTTCCTGGATTTTTTCATTCCCACCGTTTTTCACGATAATTTCCTCGTGATCGCTGATCAGGCAACTGGGATATTTTTTTAACAAGTGCAAGTGTTGTTGCTGTATGAATTGGTTAATTGTTTGTTCTTCTTCACGGGAGAGTTTATATCTTTTTTTCATGAAACGGGAGATAGGAAAAGCAAGTTGGCTCAACAAGTTTATCGAGGCCAGCGAGGCGGTCGTGTAGTCCAAGAAAGGATATTCAGCATTTGGCCAAGGTTCCTGGCCTTTGATAGCCCTGTACAATTGTCCTGTTTTAAAAATGAGCCCTCCCGTGATATCGGCCTGCACGAAATGGATGTTTGGCTTATCCTCGTATTTTCTTTTTACCTGGCGGGGATGTACCAAGTCCACGAGAAAAACTTTTTCAAATTTTTCAAGTAAATGATCAACAGGTATATCTAATAGCCAGCCACTGCCAAGAACGCATACATCCCGGGTGGTTTGTTCTTTCGCCCAAGTTTGAATATACCGTTTGCATTTTTCAAGGTGCGATCCCCACTCCTTGGTATGGGAAAGGTACCTGCGGATTATCCCGAAATGGTTCCCGCGATAACCTAAGTAACACAATGCCCATACCTCTTTTAAAGGGTTCATTATTAAACGGTTAAAGGCCAAATAAAAAAGTTAAAAAGTTTTCTTGATAAAGAGGTAACCAATGACTGATTTTGGGGATAAAGATATACAGATAGGGGTAAAATTAAAACAAAACTAGCATGCATTTAAATTATAATTGGCACGACAAAACCATCCTGATCGCGGACGACGAGTACATGAACTATATCCTCTTCGAGGCCATTTTGGATGAAACAAATTCTTATTTGATACACGTTAAAAACGGTGAACAGGCGATCGAGAAATGCATGAAAAACCGGAATATAGATTTGGTTTTGATGGATATTAACATGCCCGTGGTGGATGGTTACGAGGCCGTGAAAAAAATTAAACAAGTACGAAATGATTTACCGGTTATCGCGCAAACAGCCTACTCGGCATCTGAAGATTATTACAAGTGCATATCGGCCGGTTTTGATGAATATATCGCGAAACCAATTGACAGGGACTTACTTTTCTCGAAAATAAACTCCTTTTTCATGAATTCGAAAGTAATGCAAGACGAATAAGTTTTTAAGTTACTTCTTTAGGTTTTGGTTAGTTTTGTTTTTTTTCCTGGTTTGAACTGGAGAGGTAAAGTAGGGTGCCCGAACGGCATCCTGCTTTCCCCAGTTCAAATCAAGTTCTTAATCTAGTTTCAAGACGGCCAAAAAAGCTTGCTGGGGTACTTCTACCTTGCCTACCTGGCGCATGCGTTTTTTTCCTTTCTTTTGTTTTTCCAACAATTTTCTTTTACGGGTAATGTCGCCGCCGTAGCATTTGGCGGTCACGTCTTTTCGTAAGGCTTTCACGGTTTCGCGGGCAATAATTTTTGCACCGATCGCTGCTTGTATCGGGATATCAAATTGTTGCCGGGGGATAAGTTCTTTTAGTTTCACGCACATTTTGCGGCCAAGGTCATACGCGTTATCCTTGTGGATAAGGGTCGACAAGGCGTCTACCATCTCCCCGTTCAAGAGGATATCCAAGCGCACGAGGGTGGCTTTTTGTTGCCCGGCCGGGGCGTAATCAAAAGATGCATACCCTTTTGAAATACTTTTCAATTTATCATAAAAATCGAACACGATCTCGCTCAAGGGCATTTTAAAGCTTACCTCAACCCGGTCGTGGGTTAGGTACACCTGGTTTTGCAACTCCCCGCGTTTCTCGATACATAGTTCCATGATAGGCCCCAAAAAGTTAGACTTTGTTATAATTTGGGCTGAAATAACCGGTTCTTCAATGTAATCGATGGTTGTAACTTCTGGTAGCCCCGAGGGGTTATGGACTTCAATGGTTTCTCCCTTCCTGGTATACACCTCATAGGATACATTAGGCACGGTGGTGATCACATCCATGTCAAATTCCCTGTCGAGACGCTCCTGGATAATTTCCATGTGCAACAGACCCAGGAACCCGCACCGGAAGCCAAATCCTAACGCGGCGGATGATTCTGGCTCGAAAGCGAGGGACGCGTCATTCAATTGTAACTTTTCCATGGATGCCCTGAGTTCCTCGTAATCGTCAGCATCTACAGGGTATATCCCGGCAAATACCATGGGCTTCACGTCTTCAAAACCGGCCACAGCCTTGTCGCATGGGTTTTCCACGTGGGTAATGGTATCGCCCACTTTTACTTCTTTCGAGGTTTTTATGCCCGAGATGATATACCCCACGTCCCCGGTGCTTAATTCTTCCCGTTCTTCTTGTTTGATGCGTAGTACACCTATCTCATCCGCGTTATATTTTTTGTCCGTGTTCACGAACTTTACCAGGTCGTTTTTTCGTACGCGGCCGTTCATGATACGAAAATACGCGATAACGCCACGGAATGAATTATAAATGGAATCAAATATCAAGGCTTGTAAAGGGGCATCGGGGTCGCCCTTGGGCGGGGGGATACGGTTCACGATTGCTTGCAAAACTTCTTCCACGCCTTCACCGGTTTTCCCGCTGGCCTTGATAATATCTTCACGGCTGCAACCAATCAAATCAATAATTTGATCCGATACTTCTTCTGGCATGGCATTGGGCAAATCCATCTTGTTCATCACGGGGATAATTTCCAGGTCGTGCTCGATGGCCATGTAGAGGTTCGAGATGGTTTGGGCTTGTATGCCCTGGGTCGCGTCAATCAATAGCAAGGCGCCTTCGCAGGCATATATGGACCGGGATACCTCGTACGAGAAATCAACATGCCCGGGGGTGTCG
>CAZKIR010000034.1:12260-16122 GCA_964552835.1 uncultured Bacteroidales bacterium | reverse complement strand
AAATATAAAATATTGATTATTAATGTTCAACTAAAAATATATTCGAGTGAAAATTTGTTTATGCCAATGTGCCATACAAGATTAAGCCTTACCAGGAAATCTTGAAAAACCCGTACCAAACGATCGAGTTTGATGAAGGCTTGGAAAAAATCGTGGAAAACAGGATTGAATCACTTGGTGTAGATGGAAAATTGGTTTTTACCGGCAAGGAGGAGATACTTTATGTAAACCTCATGGAAAAGTTGCTTGTCCCGGTATTGGCCAAGCTGTCAAATTTTGTGCCGGGGGCAGGAATTTGGATGAACACCCAGCGCCCCGAGTGGAATGACGCGAACAACGCGCTCGTGGGCCACGGCGTTTCCATGGTGACATTGTATTACCTGAGGCGGCACTTGAATTTTTTAAAGGAACTCGTGACAGGGGCATCCTATGACGTGTATGAACTATCCGTGCCTGTTTTATCATTTTTCAGGCAATTACACGTCATTTTCATGGAGTTGGAAGATAAAAATGACCTGCCCGCTGAAAAATACAGGAAATTCGTCATGGACGAGTTGGGCAAAGTCTTTACAAAATACAAGGAGTCAATCTATGGAGAAAGCCTTGATGGGCGTAAACAAGAAATTGAAAAAGGTGAAATACTTGGCTTTATGGATTTGGCCCTGCAAAATATCGATTCCACCATCCAGGGATCCAAGCGTGAAGACGGCCTATACCATTCGTATAACTTGCTTGTTTTTGAAGAAGAAGGGATAGGAATAAAATACTTGCATGAAATGCTAGAGGGCCAAGTGGCCATGCTTAGTTCGGGTTACTTGTCGGTGAAAGGTGCAATAAAATTGATAAAATCCTTGAGGAGAAGCCGGTTGTACCGGGAGGATCAAGATAGTTACATGTTATATCCCGACAAGCATGTAAAACCGTTTACCGAAAAAAATATTGTCCCTGAAAAAGAAATAAACTTCAACCCTTTGTTGGTTAAACTATTGAAGGATGACGATAAGTCCATTATCGAGAAAGATATTGAAGGAAAATATCATTTTAACGGGGATTTTAAAAACGAGCGGGACATAAAATGCCAACTCGAAGAAATTAAAAACAAGGGATATACAGAACTTGTTGAAAAACATGGTAAGGAAGTAATCAAGTTATATGAGGATATTTTTGATCACCATTCTTTCACGGGCCGCTCGGGCAGCTTTTTCAAGTACGAGGGGCTGGGTTGCATATACTGGCATATGGTTTCGAAACTGGCCCTGGCGGTTATGGAGTTGTTGAAAAGGGCAATTGATGAAAAACAGCCCAGGGAAACCGTTAGTGAAGTAAAACGCCTGTACCAGGAAATAAAAGAAGGGATCGGGGTACACAAGAACCCCGCGGCATATGGTGCTTTCCCCACCGATGCGTATTCCCACACCCCGGGTTTCGCGGGTGTGCAACAACCCGGGCTTACCGGCCAGGTAAAAGAAGACATCATTAGCCGGTGGGGCGAACTTGGTATTTCAATCAAAGATACACGCTTATCTTTTAACCCCTTGCTGGTTAACCCCGTTGAATACATACAAGAAGAACGTGAAGCCCGATATTATGATATAGCGGGCTACAAGCAAAGCCTTTTATTAAATGAAAAATCCTTGTTTTTCACCTTTTGCGGGGTACCGGTAATTTACGAGAACAACGGGGGCCAGGGTGTCACGGTTTATAAAAAGAAGGAAAGCCCCAGGAAATTCCAATCTTTTGAATTGCCAACATTATGGGCCAACGAGGTTTTTCAACGCAACGGGGCGATTGAAAAAATCCTAGTAGAATTCTGATTTTAAATCTTTTAAATACAGCTTATTGGTACTATTTACAGTTTACTAAACGGGGAGAAGGGGGTAAATGTATACTGGTGAGGCTTATCATTTTGTAACTATTAAAGCAGGAAACTCGTGGCCAACACGAAAAGAGACCGGTTTGCCCAGGGGCAAACCGGTCTCTTTTTTGAAAACAATAATAAACCTTAAACAATAGAAGTATTTATCCCTTTTTTTTATTGGTCAAGCAAGATAATTTTTATCGAATCTTCCTTTGACTTAATGTTTTCACTATCATAAACATTGGTCACGGCCAACTTGCTCCATATTGTATCCGCGTCGCCTGATATTAAAAATCGTAGTTTGGCCACTTCATGGGTATAAGGCATCTTCTTGTCGGAAATATCAATCGTGGCTTTGCCATTATAAAAAGTAATAAAATCCCCTTTCGCGTCAATCGTGAAAGTTACCGTGTCCCTTTTTGGCAGGGTCGTTGGATCGGCAGAAAAATGACTGATAACAGGTTCATCTACTTCCTTTTTCTCGCAAGCCGCAAGTATCCCGATCAATAATAAAATGGTTAAAAATGGTTTTCTCATAGCACTTAGAATTTTATATTTCAAGTAGTTCTTAAACTTGTATCAAATGTACGGATTATTCGTTTATCCAGGTAATTTTTGGCTTCATCAACATTACTGCAATATAAATAATCAGTACAACATTACTACATCAATAAGTGTATTAAAGACAAAGGAAATTAACGTGTTATGATTGATAATTAGTACATCAAAAAGATAATGTTTATTTCTCTTTTTTTATTTTATCCCTTTTAATATGTCAATAATTGTCCCGTTATAGGATTGTATTATTTCAATTTCTTTTCTTGCTTTCAGCGTGTCTTTCTGTAAAAGAAAAGCATAGCCTTTCAAGTTACGGGCAGAAATATTTGACGGTTCTTTTTTCAGGGCCATGTTGAAATCGTACAGGGCGTTTTCCAGCTTTCCTGCCTGAAGATAGCATTGGCCGCGGTATACAAAGCCAGAAGCAGAATCAGGACGGGCCGCGATGTATTTGGTGAAATACTTGTTTGCCTCGGCATATTCTGAAAGGTAAAAATACTGTTTCCCGATTTCGGCCAACAATGCCGCTTTTTCCGGGTTGTCGAGATATCGCCTTTTTAGTTTCTTTGCCCGTAACCTGGCTTCCAATTTTATTTTCAGGTTTCTCGCCTGGTCAATTTTTTGTTTGTCCAACTTATCCTCGAGGGCCAGGTACTTTTCAACCAGCGCGTATGCTTTTTCATACTGTTTGGTTTCTATGTTCAGCCGGGCAAGGATATAGTAACAATCGGCTAGGGTGCTGTCTTTTTGCAAGAGGTAATCGGCTTCGTACTTGGCGTAGTTAGGTTTTCCGTTTTCAAGAAATATTTCGGCCCGTTGCAAACGGTGTTTTTCTTCCGGGGCACCCTTTTCAAGTAATGTGTTGATATGGGCCAGGTGGGTTTGGATCATTTCATAATACCTGGCGTTTTTCAAGTCTTCTTCCTGTTTCTTTCCCGTTGACAATCCAGCGGCCTGGTAAAAATCCTTGGAAGCTTCGCTATAATACGCGAGTTTCACGTTCACCACCCCGCGTTTTCTATATACATCGGCTGAGGAATGGCTCTTTAAATACTTGGTATAGCAATATTTCTCCTGTTCCAACCGGTTTCCTTCTTTGGCCAGTTTTGCCCAATTTCTTAAAAAGCTTGTATCGCCTGGTTGTTTTAAATGGTAAATGGAATAAGCATGGTGCAATTCTTTAGCTAAATACTGTCTTTCAACGTTCTTTCGGGTTTTCCAAAATTTTTCTTCAAGTCTTTGTATGTATTTTTCCTTGTTGTACTTGTTGCAAGAAAAAAATAACAAGCTTAGGAATAACAACAAAACTGGAAAATGCTGTTTTATATGACCGATTATAAACTTATTGTTTTTGCCCATTGTCTTTTTTTTCGTTGATGGTTTCCCGTAATTTCATAAAAACCCGGTAATGTCCGTTCTCGTTCCAATGGTTATCACCTTGGATAT
>CAZKIR010000034.1:0-12250 GCA_964552835.1 uncultured Bacteroidales bacterium | reverse complement strand
TCACGGGGTTTTCCGTGTTGATAAAAACAGGGAACAAGTTAATGAAACGGATATCGTGTTGGTGACAAAACGTTTTCCATGAGCCCACGTGAATATTTGTCGTATCGCCCCTGATGATTTGCTCCTGCCAGGGATGGACTGTTAGGGAAAGTTTAATATCATGTTTGTCACAAAGGGATTTTAATTTTTTAATATTTTCCTGCCCGAGATCCAGGCTTTTGATTGCCAGAGATTGAAACTCTTCCTGGTATAACCACTTGGAAACATTGTGGAAATTCGGGTTATTGATGAGGTTGGCATTGTTAAAATGTTCAAAAAAACCCGCGTAAAGCTCAAAATCTTGATCCGTGCCCCGGAAAACATTTTCGAAAAAAAATTTTTCACGTCGCCTTTTGACAAAATTGGATATAACGTGCGTGGTAAGGGATGTTTTTGATAATTTGACAGTTAAAAATTGCATCTGATAAAGTACATTTTTTCTTTTTACCGGTTGAAAATGTTGATAAGCAATTTCATTGTTTAAATCCGACATGTCAATAATCACGAACAGTTCATTAATATCCAGCCCTTTTTCTTCCAGTAAAAACCTTGCTTTTAAATAATGTATTTTCGGGCTATAACTGACTGCCGAGCCATTTAGTACTTCGATCCCTTCTTTTGCCAGGGCTTTTGCCAATAAGCCCGTGAAACTTTTTTCATATGGTATCCCCACGGCCTCGGTATGCGAGTCGCCCAAGAACAATATCCTATAATTGCTGGCTTTCGCCCCCACATCACGACATAGGCTGTCCCTGAAACCCAGGGAATTCGAGTAGAAGGAGTAATATTTTTGCCCCCAGCGGGTTATCGTATTTTGGTTTGGCAATATACCATGATGATAATACGGATCACGGATACGGAATGATTGATAGTTCTCGGGAATAAAGATGTGACCCAACAAGAGATCAATAATTACATACAGGGTAACCAAGATGATTACCAAAGTAAGGATTGGGTGTTTTTCAAATTTGTTTTTATTGCCCGTGTGCATGATAAGCTGTTTTATCCTTCTCAAAATTAATAACAATAATACAAAAGATTTTATTACCACGATACGTTTTTATAAGAAATGAGAACCGGGCAAATTTATATTGTAGTGTATGTTTAGCTTTTTTATATACTGTAAGACAGGTATTAATATATTTAAAGATGTAGTTTTGATGTAAAATGTATACCCAAGTGTTGAGTTCTTGTTGAGGGAAATAATTGTTCTGAAGTAAATGAAAAAAGTACATTTGAAACATGAAAAGATCACAAACATATTTTGGGAACATGAATAAACTAGTAGTTATTATCTCCTTAATTTTATTGCCCGTCTTTTCTTATTCTCAATGCCACGAGTTAATTTGGAACGACGAGTTTAATTATACCGGAAAACCTGACAGCATGAAATGGGCCCACCAGATAGGGGGCAATGGCTGGGGCAACCAGGAATTGCAATATTACACCGATCGAATTGAAAATTCTTTTGTACAAGATGGAAAATTGTATATTAAAGCCATTAAAGAAGAATATAGTGGCAACAAGTATACTTCGGCCAGGTTAAACTCGTTGCACGAGGATAGCTGGAAATATGGCCGGTTTGAAGTGTCTGCCAAATTACCCTCGGGCGTGGGCACGTGGCCCGCTATTTGGATGTTGCCATCCGATTGGGTATACAGCGGGTGGCCGGCCAGTGGCGAAATTGACATCATGGAACACGTGGGCTATAACCAGGGAATAATACATGGTACCGTGCATACAGAAGCCTATAACCATACCAAAGGCACCCAGAAAGGTGGCTTGATTGAATCCGAAACCGTATCAGATACCTTCCATGTATACGCGGTAGAATGGTCCAGGGAGAAAATCGATTTCTTTTTTGACAGTATCAAGTATTTTACTTTTTACAATGAACATGAATCTTATGCCGAATGGCCTTTTGACCAATCTTTCTATTACTTGTTAAATATTGCTATTGGTGGCACCTGGGGCGGTGCGCAAGGCGTGGACGAAGATTTGACAGAAGCGATAATGGAAATTGATTACGCGCGGGTTTACAAGGGGGCTTTTAATTTAAGCCTCGAAGGCCCTGACAAAGTGCTGCCCAACCAGGTAAATACCCGTTATAATGTATCGGATACAAGCTTGGATTATACATATAACTGGTCCGTGGAGGGTGGGCAGGTAATACAGGACAATGGTCATTCCATTATGGTCCACTGGGACTGTAACCCCGTTTCCGTGAGCTGTGAAGTGTATGATGGTTGTGATACCACTAGCTTGATTACCTTGATGGATACATCTTCGCTTTCTATTTTTTCCCCCTTGATCATACCTTCTGGTACGAATGAAATGCAGATCCATACTTCCTTGATGAATAATACATCTTACAATTGGTCAGTAATAGAGGGGAACGCTGAATTTACAAGGGCCAGGGACTCTTCCATGGCTGTTCTGGATTGGAACGGCCAAACTTCTGTTGTCCGGTTGGATATTGACAATAATTGCGGGACATACTCCATAACAAAAAAGATATATCAGGACGGCCAGTATGCCTACCCCGATCCTGGTGTGCCCCATGTTATCCCAGGGGATATAGAAGCAGTGCACTTCGATCACGGGGGCAATAACATGGCTTATTTTGATAAAGATATGACCAACCAGGGGCTGGGGCCTCGCCAGGACGAGAATGTTGATACCGAGTTCGGGGATGGCGAAAACCCCAATGTCGGTTGGACAGAAAACGGGGAATGGCTTGAATATTCTATTGACGTTGAAAAGGACAGTATTTACGGGGTAAAAATCAGGATGGCCAGTAACCTGAGCAGTGGAGATAAAAAAGTGAAAATTCTCGCGAACGGGGAGGAGAGGGCTATTGTTGAAGCACCCTACACGGGGGCTTGGGACGATTTTAACCTGGTTATTTCCGACCCTTTCGAATTATTTAAAACCGATACCTTGTTGCGGTTAGAAGTTGTTAGCGGGAATTTTAATATTGGCCGGATGACTTTTTTTTATACTAACAAAAATTCATTGGAACAATGGCAAAATTATGAAGATGCCCTGAAAATATACCCTAATCCCACGGTTGGTGGATTGCATATTGAATCAATCAAGAATATTAATACGATTGATGTCTTTAACCTGCACGGTCAAGTGGCATATTCCCGCAGTAGCATCCTGGGAAATTCATATTTCCTTGACCAGGAATTCATGCCCGGGGTGTATATCGTGTCCGTGTTTTTTGAAAATGGCAGGCAAGCCATGAAAAAACTAATAGTCAAGTAAAATGATCAAATGAATGGGAATACCGTCGGTTTTAATAGCTTTTTTTGGTTCTTTATCAAAGTTTTTAGTTAGTTAGTTAGTTAAAGCATTAAGACCGGCGGTTTTTTAAATTGTTGTCCTATGGGGAAAAGGGTTTTAAACAGTATTGTTTTTCTGGTTGTTCTTGCCACGTGTTCTTGTACTTACACGGGTAACCAACAAAGTAAGGGAAAGATGGTTTTCGAGGATGAATTTAGCTACACGGGACTGCCAGATTCAACCAAATGGACGTTTTTTACTAACCTGAATGACTGGGGATGGGGTTACGATGAACTGCAGAGGTATACATACAGGAGCCTTTTAAATGCCCGTGTTGGAGATGGGGTATTGCGCCTTACGGCAAAAAGGGAAAAATTTTACGAGAAAAATTTTACGTCTGCCCGGATAACCACGAAACCTAGACAAGGCTGGAAATATGGTACCATCGAAATTAAGGCACGGGCCAAGCTTGCCAAGGGTACTTCTTGTGAGATTTGGATGTTGCCAGTTCATTGGAAATACGGCCCCTGGCCCGAAAGTGGTGTTATCCACATCATGAAAAAGAATGGAGGACAGCCGGGTACGATCCACGGGATCATTCAAACCAAAAAATTTAACCAAAAGAAAGGAAACCAACGGGAAGGTGCCTATGAATTAAATGAAGGGAGCGGGGAATATCATACCTATAAAGTAAAATGGACAGAAAAAAGTATTGATTTTCACGTGGATGGTGAGGAGTTCTTTTCCTATGATAAACGCTCTGACAATCACCAGGATTGGCCTTTCGATCAAGAGTTTTACTTGTTATTGAACATTACTGTCGGAAACGATATTATTACCAAAGAAGAAATTGACATGGATACCTTTCCTTCTATCCTGGAAGTTGATTACGTGAGGGTATACGAGGATTAACCTGCAATTTTATATTGATAGCGGCCTGTCCGGTTCAATGTGTCCTGGATGGTTTCCTGTTCAACTTGAAATTTTGTAAATTGCCCACCTTGTATCGTTGCGATAAAGTATTTTATAAAAATGTAATCCATGGCTACCAAAACCTTGTAGGGGTTTCACTGACTTCAACTTTGAAAAAAAGTAGGCCAATAAGCCAATCAAATAAATGTTATCCGGTGCTTTTTTTCCTACCGCGTATAATAGACCAAAACAAGTAAATCATTGGTATTCGCGGGTATACATTATGGGTCTAGATGTATATCCATGTTATACAGTTACTTGTGTTGTCGCCACTTTGCCCCGCGGCCCCGGCGGACGTATAAACCCACGGATAGCCGTGAAAAATTAAGAATTAATTGTTAATAAGTTATGAATAAATTCACGTTCCTATAGGTTTTTCCTTTTTATTTTGCAATGGGTTTTTAAAGGTATCGTGTTATGTTAAAGATAAATAAGACAAACCAACAGTACGAGATAGCGTTCCAGGAATCCATCAGGCGGTTTAACCGCTTAATTTCTGACGATGTAAAAGATATCTTGTGCAAATTTATTCGCCATCCTGGTAGCGAGTTAATCCTTGATTTGGATGGAATTACATTTATTGACACGGTGGGTTTTGCCGCGTTGTTATCGGTTTTGAATACTGCCAACGAAAATAACTGCCGTTTTCGTTTCAAAAATGTATCTCCCGAGGTACAAGAGTTGATCGAGTTGTTAGACTTGGGTTCGGTGTTTATTACATGCGAAAATTAATCCTGCTGTTTCGATCATTCGATTTGTTCGCGTAGCTTTATACCGGCTCGCCAAGCAAGGTCGCCGGGGTGCAGCTTGTAACTTTTATCTTCACGGTGTCCCCTTTTTGAAAGCCGATCCGGGGAAATACAACGACTTTGTTTTGTGATGTCCGCCCGAACAATTCCTTGTCTGATTTCTTGGAAACCCCTTCTACCAGCACTTCCCGGGTCTTACCTATGTCTTGCTGCTTGCTTTCGCCCGAGAGGCGGGTTTGAAGGTCAATGATTTCAGTGAGGCGGCGGGATTTAATATCTTCCGGCACATCGTCTTTCAACTGGCGGGCTGCTTTTGTATTAGGCCTTTCCGAGTACTTGAACATGTAGGCAAAATCATATTTCACTTCTTCCATCATGGAAAGGGTTTGTAAGTGATCCTCCTCGGTTTCGGTGCAAAAGCCCGTGATAATATCGGCAGTGATAGTGCAATCCGGGATAATATGACGGATTGCCTGCACGCGATCCAGGTATATTTTCCTGTCGTAGCCCCGGTTCATAAGCTTCAAAATTCTTGAACTTCCTGATTGTACGGGTAAATGAACGTGTTTGCAAATATTCTCGTGCGCGGCCATGGTATGGAGTACTTCATCGCTCATGTCCTTGGGGTGCGAGGTCGCGAAACGGACACGAAGGCCTGGAAAAGCTAGGGCAATTTTGTCTAGTAACCGGCTAAAATTTATCCTTTCTCCCGTTCCTGGCTGCCAATGATAGGAGTCCACGTTTTGCCCTAGCAGGGTAACTTCCTTGTAGCCAGTTTTTTCCAGTTCAGTAATTTCCCGGGTGATGCTTTCCGGATCACGGCTCCGCTCGCCACCGCGCGTGTATGGCACCACGCAATAACTGCACATGTTATTACAGCCGCGGGTAATAGAAACAAAAGCAGAAATTTTGTTGGCATCGGTACGCACGGGGTTAATATCCGCGTAAGTTTCCTCGCGGCTAAGTAGCACGTTAATGGCCTGGTGCCCGGCATGGACAGTCTTAAGTAAGTTGGGCAAGTCACGGTAAGCATCGGGCCCTACTACCATGTCTACCAGCTTGTCCCTTTCCAGTAATTTTTTTTTCAAGCGTTCGGCCATGCAGCCAATAACCCCCACGATAACACCCGGCTTTTGTTTTTTTATTTGTTTAAAGACATCCAGCCTGCCCCATACCCTTTGTTCAGCGTTATCACGTATAGAACAGGTGTTAATAAAAATAATACCTGCCTGTTGGATGTCTCCTGTTACCCGGAAACCATTTTCTTTCATGATTGAAACGACTACCTCGCTGTCCGCCACGTTCATCTGGCAACCATAGGTCTCTATGTAGAGGCTGGGTTGCTCGTTTTCGTTTCTTTCCTGCATCAAAAAAATGTTGTTTTATTAAAATTTCCCCCTGTTGGATAGGGACCAACGCTATGTCGGGTAGATGTTGGGGCGCGCCAGGGCGCTCCTCAACCCATCCCCTGCCTTATTGCCCGTTAACCTTGTAATCATACTTTATCTCGTTTAATTCCCGGTTGGCCTTGATGATTTTTTGTTCCAAGTTGGCCTTGAAATTTTTTACCATCTGCAAGATTTTGTCATCGCCGGTGGCCAGGATTTGAGCGGCCAGGATACCAGCGTTCCGGGCGCCGTTTAAGCCCACCGTGGCCACGGGGATACCCGGTGGCATTTGCACGATAGATAACAGGGAATCCCAACCGTCGATCGAAATAGAGGCCTTGATGGGGACCCCTATAACCGGAACCGGGGTTAGCGAGGCCACGACACCAGGCAAATGGGCTGCCCCGCCGGCGCCGGCAATTATGACACGTATGCCCCTGTCGTAGGCATTTTCAGCAAATTCCATGGCCTGTTTAGGCGTGCGGTGTGCCGACAAGGCGTTAATCTCGAAAGGAATTTTAAAATCATTTAATACCGTGGCAGCTTGTTCCATTATTTCCAGGTCCGACGTGCTGCCCATGATAATGCTAACTTTTGGTTCCATAAATCGTTGTTTTAATTTTTTTATCCCTGCAAAAATAAATCATTAATTTGTATTTTCGTAGCTTCTAAAAAAATCCAGCATGAAATGGAATTGATCAATATATACGGTAAACAGTTTGCCAAGACCATCCACCGGAACGAAATTCAACAACAGGTGCAACGGATCGGGAACGAGCTTAACCAATTTATCAAAACCACAGGCGAACCCCCCTTGTTCTTGTGCGTGTTGAACGGGGCATTCATGTTTGCCTCTGATTTATTAAAAGAAATAAAATCCAATTGCCTCGTAAGTTTCGTGAAATATTCATCCTATAAAAAAGGGGCTTCTACCAGCAAGGTCAACGAGATTATCGGGCTAAACATTAACCCCTCGGACCGGCACGTGATCGTGTTAGAAGATATCGTAGACACCGGCATTACCATGAACCACCTTATTCGCGCCCTGAAGGAAGAAAGGCCGAAAAGCGTTCAGGTGGCCACCATGTTTTTCAAGCCCGGGGCTTGCCAGGAGAAAGTGCAACTGGATCACGTGGGCCTGGAGGTGCCCAATCGTTTTCTCGTTGGGTATGGCTTGGATTATGATGGGTTTGGACGGAATTTTAAAGATGTATATGAACTCGTGGATAAATAAAATTAACTATTTGTATAACCTTAAATAAGAATCTTATGTTAAATTTAGTATTGTTCGGCCCCCCGGGTGCCGGCAAAGGGACCCAAAGCGAACGCTTGATCGATAAGTATGGATTGGTACACCTGTCAACAGGCGATATCTTGCGCGGCGAGATCGCGAACCAAACTGAACTGGGCAAAAAAGCCAAGGAATACATGGATCAAGGCAACCTGGTGCCCGACGAGGTTGTTATCGGGATGATTGATGCCAAGATTGAAAAGAACAAGGATGCCAACGGGTTTATTTTTGACGGCTTCCCCCGTACCAAGCCCCAGGCAAAAGCCCTGGACGAGCTGCTGGAGAAAAAGCAAACGGCCATCACGGCCATGTTGGCCCTGGAAGTTGAGCACGACGAGCTGGTAAAACGCTTGTTGGAAAGGGGCAAAGTGTCTGGCCGTTCCGATGATAAGGATGCGTCTATTATCGAGAACCGCATCAAAGTGTATCATGCAGAAACCGCCCCCCTTATTGAATATTATGACGCACGGGGCAAGTTTTATGGCATAAATGGCATGGGCAGTATCGACGAGATTTTTGACCGCTTGTGTGGCACCATTGATAAATTGAAATAATTTTTAGCATTACATGCCCGAGTCGAATTTTGTAGACTACGTTAAAATTTTCTTCCGTTCCGGGAAGGGCGGGGCCGGCAGCGTGCACCTGCGGCGCGAAAAATTCGTGCCCAAGGGCGGTCCCGACGGGGGCAATGGTGGACGTGGGGGGCACGTGATCCTGCGCGGCAACAAGCAGCTCTGGACCTTGCTCCACCTTAAATACCGGAAACACGTGTTCGCCGGCAAGGGGGAGCCTGGTGCCGGTGCCCTGAAAACTGGTGCCGATGGCGAGGATGCCGTGGTAGAAGTACCCCTGGGCACCCTGGCCCGCCATGCTGAAAACGGCGAGCTAATGGCCGAGATATTGCATGACGGCCAGGAAGCAATCCTGATGCCAGGCGGCAGGGGCGGGATGGGCAATGCCCATTTTAAATCGGCCACCAACCAAACCCCGCGCTACGCCCAACCAGGTGAGACCGGGATGGAGGATTGGGTAGTGATGGAACTGAAATTACTGGCCGATATAGGTTTGGTTGGCTTCCCGAACGCTGGAAAATCTACCCTTTTATCGGTTATTTCAGCGGCCAAACCCAAAATTGCCGATTATCCTTTTACTACCCTCACGCCCAACTTGGGCATCGTTCCTTACCGGGGCGACAAGTCGTTCGTGATGGCCGATATACCTGGTATCATCGAGGGCGCCCACCAGGGCAAGGGGCTCGGTATCCGGTTCTTGCGTCATATAGAACGCAATGCCATGCTCTTGTTTTTGGTCCCGGCCGATAAGATGGAAATACAAAAGGAGTACGATATCCTGTTGCAAGAATTGCAAGCGTATAACCCCGAGCTGTTAGACAAACGCCGGGTGTTGGCCGTGACCAAATCCGACTTGCTGGACGAAGAATTACAGGAAGAACTGGAAAAAGACCTGCCCGATATACCGGTATGCTTTATTTCTTCGGTGGCCCAACAAGGCCTTGGTATGTTAAAAGATATTATCTGGAACGAACTAAACCGTGAACCATGATCGAACAACTTATCCGTTGGGACAAAGAGCTTTTCCAATTCCTGAATGGCTTGCATGGCCTGTTTTGGGATACCGTGATGTGGCACGTGAGCGACAAGGAATTTTGGTATCCTTTCTATTTGTTACTGATCCTTTACATGATTTGGAAATTTCGGTGGAAAACCACGGTTTTACTGGTAACTATCGCTTTGTTAATCACCCTGGGCGATCAAATTTCCGTGCATTTGTTCAAGGAAGTGTTCCAACGTTTGCGGCCCTGCCACGAACCTGGCCTGCAAGGGCTCGTGCATACCGTGCATGGTAGATGCGGGGGGCAATATGGTTTTATTTCTTCCCACGCGTCCAATACCTTTGCCCTGGCCATGTTCTTGCATGGCTTGTTCCGTAACCGGTTTTTTAGCTGGTTTATATTTGTTTGGGCCAGCGTGGTAAGCTATAGCAGGATATACCTGGGCGTTCATTATCCCGGTGACGTGCTGGGCGGTGCCTTGTTGGGCATGCTCTTGGGTTACCTGGTGTATTTTGGGTACAACAAGTTTACCGGATTACCCTGGTACAAGCGTTTATTCTTCAGGTACGGAAGCCAGGGGCGAACATAGGGCATGGCCCCTGGTTGAGTGATTTTTCTTGGAGAATAATTCTTAAAACTTGTAAACCCTGGATATGATAATTTATTCAACAGTAAAATCTGTTTTTGAATCCGTACATGCTTCTCTGTTATTTTTATGTAAATCTTTCGTACAGCCTGTCCCGATAAAAGCAAAACCCCCATGCACTATATCAAAAGGGCTTTTGCTTATTTTGCACCGAGTTAATAGCGGCTTGGCTTACGGTGGTAAATTGTATCGCGGGCGATTTGATTTTTTTCACGTGCTTAAAAAAATCAAGCATCCCTTTCTTGTTGGATATTTTTGCCCCATAATTGTTTTATGTAGTTGGAGAAGATAGGGTAATGCTCGTTAATATCATCCTGTCCTGTCCCTTCAAAATTTTTGCCGTACCCGCCCGACACTATCTCCGCGAGCAAGTGTTTTAATGCCCCGAGATCCCTGAAATGCCCTCCTTCCCAGTCAATACAAAAACTGATGTAAATCATTGCCAATTACTTGCGGTAAACCATGGGTTTTTTATATTCCATTTTTCAGCCATTTTTGTTTATGTGGTAAAAATAATTCCAAGCCCGAAGCTTATTTTGCCCCCACGGCTTCTTTCTCCCCCGGGGTTCCTGTTGCAATTGGGTTGGCAGGATTGTTGCTCCATTCAAACCAACCCCCGTCAAATACTGATACACGGGGCCACCCCATCAAATAGGCATTGAAAAAAGCTTCACTGCCCCGCCAGCCGGTGCCACAATAAAACGCCAGGTGCTTGTCGGGCGTGATGCCGGCTTGTTTCCATTCTTGTTCTATCTCGTGGTATTCTAAAAGGGTGTGGTCGGGGTTACGGTAGTTTTCCATGTGGTAGGCGTCGGTGCCGCAATTGCCAAAAATGGCCCCGGGTATGCGCCCGGTTTTTTCGATATAGTTGTAGCCACTGACTTCCCCGATAAATTCCGGCCAACTCCTTACGCTTACTAGCTCGCCATCCGTGGAGGTCAGCAATTCTTTTGCCTTGGGCATGTCCACGATGATTTCTGGTCGCCCGGGTATCCTGGCCCCGAAATTTTTTACCGGGGCAGGGTAGGAGTTTTTTGTAGTGGTCCCGAAACCGGTATTTTCCCAGGCCATCAGCCCGCCATTTAGTACCCGTACATCTTTAACCCCGGCATACAGCATGATCATGGCACAACGAATGGCCGCCAGGTGCCCGGCATTGCGGCCGGGAAAATCGTCCTTGTTGTCGGGGTAAGAAAAACGGCCATACAAGATAACCGTGGTGTCTTTATCAATGCCGTGCGCGGACAAGGCTTTTTCCAATTCTTCCGGCGAACGGCGGTTCCAGGTTTCTTCCGATTCCAGGGCGTTGGTGTCCAGATCAATGGCACCGGGGATATGACCTTTCTCGTAATCTTCCCGGTAACCGTAATGGGCATGGCATATCACGTGTTCATTGTTGTCGTAGTACATGGGCAAGTTGCCATTGATCAATTCTTTTAGCCATGCGGGGTACACCAGTTGCTGAAAACGCGGTAACTTATCCATCGGCAAAGCCTCGTTTGGAGACCATTCGGTGAGAAAACGCGTGTATAACTGAATATCTTCAAGCCCGGCTCTGGTGAAAAGCCGTGCCATTTCCCGCGATTCTTCTCCACGGTAGCCATACAAGACCAGTGGGGTGCCGGGGATCAGGCCCTTGGATTTCATCAGCTCGGGCAGTTCATACTTGTAATTGCCCCAGCTTCGCGGAAAATTTTTCGCGCCCCGTATATGACCGCCACGGGCTTCCCCTTGCAAGGGCCAACCGTTATATGCTTCTATTTCCCGGGTGTCAATAATGGCCCCTTCCTGGTTTTGGGCAAATTTTTTCAATTCTTTAGTAGAAATTTCTTTCAGGGCATTGCTCATGATATCGTAGTTTTATTTTAAGGTTTTTACCTGAAAGGAACGTGAACGGGGGGTAGATTGTTCATCTCGCGGGATATGGTTATGAAGATTGCTTTCATGCGAAACCTGTATCGCTAGCCAGGCAGGCCTCCAAGTTGTGCAGAAAAGCTATTATTGATAGTTTGGTATTTGGAAAATGTGCTCCATTAAAACTACAATATTCCATGAGAACTACCGTCCGGGCAATGCCTTATAATGGCGTGTTGTGCAATGGCATTCTTATATTTTTACAAAATCTCTAAAATTATTTCTATCAATTACATGTCCTTCAGCTTTGTATGTTTCCATGAAATTTTGAAGAAACTTAATCTTTTTATTATTCCATTTGAATTTAAAACCTGTAATTTGCCCATTATTCTCTTCTACAAAATCAATTTCTTGTTGTTGTTGTTTTGTTCTCCAGAAATACATTTTAGC
>CAZKIR010000033.1:0-16291 GCA_964552835.1 uncultured Bacteroidales bacterium | reverse complement strand
CTTTGCATAGTTTATGCTGTCTGTTATGCTCTTGTTCTTGAGCATTAATTCTTCACGCTGATCAGTCAATTCCTGGCTGGTGATATCTTTTTCCTTGAGTATCCGGTTTAACTTACGGATACTCCTGGTCCTGTAACGGAACAAAATATATAAAAACAATAAAGCCAATATCACGTATACAAGAATTGCCCAACTCGTGAGATATACGGGGGCCTCGATCACGATTTCAATACTAGTTCCTTGTTCGTTCCAAACACCATCGTTATTTGACCCTTTTACCCAAAGTGTATAATTACCTGGCGGGATGTTTGAAAAAGTGGCTTGATGGGTATTGCCCACGTAAACCCAATTTTTATCCAGGCCTTTCATCTTGTATGCATAATGATTCTTCTCGGGCCGGGTAAAATCAAGGGCGGCGAAATTTATCGTGAAATGATTGTTCTGGTATGGAACAACCACTTTTTTGCCCGGGGCAAAAGCACCCTGACCAGTTGACCCTTCCCCGTATACACGGATCCTGGTTATCTCTACCTCCGGCACATGCTTATTGATAGTAATAGAATCAGGGTAAAAAGAATTTATCCCGTTTATGCCACCAAAAAACATCTCGCCCGATGAACTCTTGTAATATGCCCCCAGGTTAAACTCAAAACTTTGCAAGCCATCGCTCATGTCATAAGATATAAACTCCTCGTTAACGGGGTCAAATTTAACAATCCCTTTATTGGTGCTCATCCATAAATAGCCAAAATCGTCTTGCAAAATCGAGTAAATCATGTTGTTTGGCAAACCATCGCTCTCGGTATAAACAGTAAACTTGCCCAAGTTCATGTCGAACTTGTTTAAGCCCGTGACCGTGCCAAGCCACAAGTTATTACCATCTGTTTCGAGCAAAGAAAAAACAAGGTTTGAACTTAAACCACTTGAATCCTTCACGGAACCTTTTTGAAATTGTTCAAGAAGTTGAAATTTGCTGGATAATTTATATAGCCCACAATCTGTGCCGGCCCAAATGGACTGATCAGTAGATAATGACAAGCAAAAAAACGTTTTGCAGGGAATCCCGGCTTCTTGGTTTACCTGTTTTACCCGCGCCCCCTTTTTATAATAAAACAATCCCTTATCAGTGGCAAACCAAAACCCGTTCTGATTATCCTTTAAAATAGAAAAAACCCGGTTGTTTGAAAAATTTTGGCTTGCCCCTGGGGCATCAAATTTTTCAAATCGTCCTGAATTCTTATCATAAATTGTAATCCCGTTTCTCGTGCCTATCCATAAATTTCCTTTGTTGTCATCATAAAGCACGTGGATAAAATCATCTACAAGCCCTCGCGTGTTACTTCTCGTATAATTTATCACGTTTGATGTTTGCCTGTTAAACAAGTGCAAACCTTGCCCGTTAGTACCTGCCCAAATAACATCTCTCCCTTCAAGGTAAATTGAGGAAATTATATTATTAGAGAACAAGGGCTTACCTTTTTCGTCCAGGCTGTATAGGTTAAATTTCTTTCCCTTCAAATCGTACTTGTATAATCCATTCGATGTACCAATCCAAATAATTTTGGCGTAATCTTCCATGATCACGTTTACCGAATGCACTGTATTACTGCTATTATAAGTGTATTTTGTAAATAAATTAGGGACCTTTGTAAATTTTCCTGTCTCGGGATCGAATTGAAACAAACCCTGGTTAGTACCTAGCCAAAACCCTCTGCTATTTGCACGATAGATATCAAAAATATCCGTCTCTACTTTTGAAGGAACTGACTTTGTCACGAAATAACGGGTTACGGCTTTTTTATCAGCCGATAGCTTAACAAACCCCATGTTCGTGCCCAGCCAGAGATTACCTTTCTGGTCTTCACGAATATCCCGGATTTTAGCATTTTTTAGCTCGGGCTTAATAATAAATTCCCGAAAACCATTGTCTATCTCATCATAAATAAACAAACCCTCGGCCGATCCGGCCCAAATATTATTGTTTTTATCCTTGTACAAGCAAGCTTTAGGATCAGACATGAAAGATTGGCCCCTGCCAGGAACCTTGTAATGAAAAAAGGTTTTTTCTTTAATATTATATTTATCAATGCCTTTACTGGTTTTTATCCAAAGGTGGCCGGTGCTCACGTGAATTAAATCATGAATATCATTGGCAGATAAAGCGTTGGTATCTCCTGGCCCGGCAAAAAAATGCCCGAAACCATCTTGCCCGGGAAGGTACTTGTTTAAGCCATAACGTGTTGCAACCCATATAAAACCCTTGTCATCAAGGGCTATCGCACGTATATTATTATTGGAAATAGAACTTTGATCCAGGTATTGGTTGCGGTACACCTTGAAAGTATATCCATCAAAACAGTTTAACCCATCTTTTGTCCCGATCCATAAAAAACCGTCGTTATCTTGAAGGATACAATTAACATTGTTTTGTGATAGGCCATTATCAATAGAGAATCGTTCAAAATCAAGTTTCGAACAGTATGCCGCAAGCGCCTGATTGTTAGCAAGTAATTGCAAGCATACCAAAAGCCATATGAAAATCGGTTTCAGGTTCATATCAGAAATGCTAATTTAACATTTCTTGTAGTTTTTAACTAATCCAAGAAAAATAATTTCCAATATTTTACCGTGGCCCCTTCCCCCCTAACCAGGTTGATGATTTCCCGTGATGGGGAAGGCAATTTCTTGCCAAGTAAACCAGTTTCCCATTTATCATCAATGGCCTGTATGGTCGCGGGATGACTGGTAACAGGGTTAGGCCAGGGCCTCTTGATGTTAGGCCAAGCTGACTTGTTTCGCGCATCAATAAAAAGACTTTCGCCTGTAAGCAAAGTGTCCCTGTACATGTCGACATGGTTCCCTATTATCCAGCCCATGTAAAAAAAATCATGCAAGGGGGCATCCTTATCTACAAGTATAAAGTATTGAATGCAGTCAACTAAACGCGTGGAAGAAAGTTTGGCCACGACATCTGTAAATGGATCCTTGCTATCTTTTAAACCAATAATAACTATTGGCACCCCAATTTCAAGCAATTTAAAGTTCCCGTCGTCCATGATGCCAATTTTTTCTAAAGACGCGATAATTGCATTGGCATCAAAATCAATCTTATTTGTTTTTACCTGTGCTTTCGTGGTCGCGTCCAGTCCCATCTTTCCACCATAACCCATTTCTGGGGAAGCGTGGTCCAGGATATCCAATGTACCCCTTGAAACAAATATGTTTTCGGGTATACGGACATTTTTAACAATTGTTCTTAATATAGAGGCATAATCACGGGGATCCACGTTGCCATCAACCACTATCATCAATTTGTTTAACATCATCTGCCCGGCGCCCCATAAAGCACTGATTACCTTATTACCATGACCGGGATATTCCTTTTCAATTTTCACGATTGTAAGGTTATGTGCCACACCGGCCACGGGAAAATGCATGTCAATTATCTCGGGTAACATGGTAAGGCGGATTGGTGCCAAGAAGAGCTTCTCGGTGGCCAAGGCAATCCATGCATCCTCTTGGGGAGGTACACCCACGATAGTAGCAGGGTACACGGCATCTTTACGATGGGTAATACATGTTATATGAAAAGCTGGAAAATAATCAGGTAATGAATAAAAACCCGTGTGATCGCCAAATGGCCCTTCCATTCTCAAGTCCTCACCAGGGTCAACATATCCCTCGATCACGATATCCGCGTCGTCGGGAACATGGATATCCTGGGTAATGCATTTGACGAGTTTTACACTTTCATTTCTCAGGTACCCAGCTAAAAGGTATTCATCAACTTGTTCGGGCAAGGGGGCCGTGGCAGAGTAGGTATACACCGGGTCACCGCCCAGGACCACTGCAACGGGCATTTTAAGGCCTTTCTCCTGGTACTTTCTATAATGCTTAGCGCCAGTTTTGTGAGGGTGCCAATGCATTCCAGTAGTTTTTTTATCAAACACTTGCATCCGGTACATGCCAATGTTTCGATTGCCTGTCTCTGGATCCAGGGTATGGACGAGGGGCAAAGTAATAAAGCGGCCACCATCATGTGGCCAACATTTCAGGATAGGTAAGGAAAACAAATCGGGTTGTCGGTGAATAATTGCTTGGCAAGCCCCTTTTCTTTTTCGTATCTTGGGAAATAATTTCCCTAGCTTGGCCATGGCT
The DNA here is from genome assembly GCA_964552835.1 of uncultured Bacteroidales bacterium. GTDB lineage: Bacteria > Bacteroidota > Bacteroidia > Bacteroidales > CAYFUP01 > CAZKIR01. The sequence continues at coordinate 12,133 of CAZKIR010000033.1, read as the reverse complement.
GGAAGGGCTTTTAATTTTGCAAGCCTACCCCCACGTTGGTTTGTAAAACGATGAAATATTATTTCAAAATCCCGTGCCAAGTCGTCTAAATCACTTACCCTCAATGCTTTTTCGACTCTCTTTCGAGAACCAAGCGCGTTAATAAGCAAGGGGAAGCCTGTCCCATTATTTTCAAATAACAATGCCTTGCCCCCCCCGGGTAGTTTTGACACCCGGTCTGCTAGTTCTGTTATTTCCAGTTCCGGGTTATAATAATTTTTCAAACGGATAAGCTCCTTGTCCTTTTCTAGTTCATGAACAAAAGTTTTTAACCCTTGGTATTTCATATTTAACTTGTTGCAGGTTAATCCCAGGTTAATATTTTCACTTCAATAATATGTTTTAACGAACGATTTGCATTTCATCCAGTAAATAATCCACTTCGGCGTATTGCTCCAGGATAAAAAGAACGTATTGCATGTCCACCATGATATTCCGGCACAAGGAGGGATCGTACCATACATCGCTCATGGTACCTTCCCAGCAACGGTCAAAATTAAGGCCGATTAGCTGGCCTTTTCCGTTAAACGCTGGGCTACCAGAATTGCCCCCGGAAGTATGACAAGTAGACACGAAGCAGACGGGAAGTGAACCCGTGGAAAAACGTCCATATTTCTCCTTTTCAAGCATTTCTTTGTACGTATCCGGGATGGGATAATTCCCGGCACCTGACGAGCTTTTTTGAAGAATCCCCTTTGCCAATGTATGGTATTGATACCAAACACCATCCCTGGGCACGTATCCCTTAATATTTCCATAGGTCAACCGCATGGTAAAGTTTGCATCAGGGTACAGGTGCTTTTCGCCATTCATCTCTTCCAATGCCTTGATGTAAACACGGTAACAACTATCTACTTTTTGCCTGGCCAGCTTGTACTCGAAAGAAACCAGGGAATATACCTGGCTTATTTGCCGAGACAACACGTAGGCTGGGTCTTTTTCAAGCAGGCGGTTTTTCCCGTTCTCAAGTTTCCCCATTATTTTTTTAAACCCGGGGGGTTGGTCAAAACTGGATTTTTTGAATAGCCATTGGCTGTAATCCATGTAATTTCCATCAAATTTTCTTTTAACGGTTTCAGCAATTGGCAAATGGTATTTTGGGTCAACCTGTTGGTGGTACATCCTAAGCATTTTCCCGGCGATTTCCTGATCGATGGGAAAAACGTAATCATCAAAAAATTTTTTGGCCTCGTTATTTACCAGCTCGGCATTGGCCCCGCTTTGGTATGCTTCATCATTAAGCCCGTCAAGCAAAGGGTATATTTCCTCGATAAAATCAGTAATCTCTATCGAGCGCAAGGCTTCGTCCACGAAATCCCGTGTAAATTCTATTGGCAAGAAGGCTTTCAGGTACCCGTCAAGTTCTTCAAGTAAACGGCCATATTTTTCTTCGCGGGCAGGTCCTTGCCTTACCCATTCCATGAACTGCTTTTCAAAGTGTGATTTTTTTTCAATCGCGTTAGTTCTTTCAAGTCCTAACATGATGCCTTTCCATTTTTTCCATGAATTACTTACACGGGCAGATTTATACGCGTATTGGATCCGTATCTCATCGCTTTGTTTCATTGCTTCGTACATGATGTCCAGGCGTGCATCCCTAAGAGCTATTTTCCGGGGTAATATAGAATTTTTCAGGTACGAAACATGGCTGCTTAACCAATGTTGATCCGTGCTGCCAGGGTAACCAAGCAACCAAACAAAATCTCCTGGCTGTTTTTTCTCCAGGGAAATTGGAAAATATTTAGCGGGCTGATAAGGCACATTAGTCTCAGCGTACCCTGCCGGGTTATTATCCTCGTCAGCATATACCCGGTAAAGCGAAAAATCGCCAGAATGCCTTGGCCACATCCAGTTATCCTTATCACCCCCGAAACGGCCAATGGAAGAGGGCGGCGCCCCCACTAAACGCACGTCGTAAAATTCTTGATACTGAATGGCCATGTACTGGTTCCCCCCCGAGAAAGATTTCACGATCACGTTCATGCCATTATCCGATGACATTTCTTTTTCAACCCGTTCAATATTTTGTTGTACCAGAGAATCCCGGCCTTCCTCGTCAAGATTACCAGGAAGCGTTGCAAGGATTGCACTTGTTACATCCTCTATTTTTTTCATGAAACGGACCGACAAACCCGGGTTAGGCAATTCTTGGACTTGTTGCCTGGCCCAAAAACCGTTTTGCAAGTAATCATTGTCTACCGAGCTATGTTTTTGAATATAAGAATAACCGCAATGGTGGTTTGTTATCAATAACCCCTTGCCAGAAATCATCGCACCTGTACAACCCCGGCCAAATATCACGATCCCGTCGGTCATGCAAGCCTGGTTTAGGGCATAAATATCCTCCTGGCTTAATTCCATACCACGGGCTTGCAAGGAATCAAAAGGAAGGTGTCCTAAAAACGCTGGCAACCACATTCCCTCGTCAGCTATAACATTATAGGATGGGAGGCTAAAAAAAAGAAGAATTAAAATTTTAACTATTAAGTATCTCATGATAAATGTTCTGATTACAAAATATTTTTTAATTGGGCGTACAGGGCATGGACTGGCAAGCCCATGACGTTAAAATAAGATCCCTCTATCCTGTCAATACCAATGTATCCTATAAATTCTTGTATACCATAAGCCCCTGCTTTATCAAAGGGTTTATAATTTTCTAAATAAAACATCATCTCCACGGGCGACAACTCTTTAAAATAAACTTTGGTGACATCATGAAAAACAATTTCCTGCTCCATCGTTTTAATACAAACCCCGGTAACCACCTCGTGCACCTGGCCAGAAAGTTTTTCTAACATCTGGTAAGCCCCTTTTTCTGAAGCGGGTTTGTTCAATACCTTATCAGATAACCACACGATGGTGTCCGCGGTAATTAACAGCGTGTTTTCGGCAAGGTGTTCCATGTAGGCCAAGGCCTTAAGCTGGGCAAGGTAAAGGGGTATTTCTGCCCGTTTTAAATGAGGCGGGTAGCTCTCGTCAATAGGATTTAGTATTTTTGTTTTAAAAGAAAGCCCAAGCTCTTTCATGAGATATTGCCTTCTCGGTGACCGGGAACCCAGGATAATTTCATATTTATCGAGATGCTCAAGCAGCTTCTCCATCCTTACTTTCATCAACTTACATGTTTTGATGTAAAATATAGTTCACGACGAGGGAATATAAAATTCCCCCTACCATGATTCCTTTCATAATTTGACTGGCGATTTTAAAATCTTTTTCTGAACGGGCTTTTATTATAAAAAAAGCCGTAACCCCTATGGGAACAAACAAGACGACAAGCATGTATACAAGGGTGGCCTTGTCGCGCAAGTAAGTATGATAGACGTAAACCAGGCTGGCCATCAATATACCTAAAAGTATTTCCAATATTACCTTGGTCGCTTTAACGCCCAGTATAATAGGTAAGGTTTGCCGATCGCTTAACACATCCCCCTCAAAGTCCTGGGCATCTTTAATGATTTCGCGGATCAAGGTAGTAAAAAAAGCAAAGAAGGAAAAACCAGCTACCCAGTAAAGAATATAATCAAATCGTATTTCATACTGAATAATAGTCTCGGCGTATTCTTGGTTCACTAAAGGTATCTCGAACACCGGGACCATGAAAGGGACCAAGGCCGTTAATACAGACACGATAAGGTTGCCTACCAGAAACTGCTTTTTATAGCTCGTGGAATAGAACCACAATAAGCCCGCTACCAAGATAAAAACAACGCCAAAAATCGCGATTCCTGCCTGGTAAGAGACATAAAAACCCAAAATTATCCCAACGAAATTCAAGATATAATAGGCATTATAAACCCATTCCATGCTAAGGCGCCCGCCCACCACGGTTTTACCAGGCTTGTTTATAGCATCGACCTTCACGTCAAAATAATCGTTTATCATGTAACCAGCCGCTGCTATCAAGAGGGTGACCATGACCAGGAGAAAAAAATTCAAGCCGCTCATCTGTAGGGAAAAACCGTTTATTTCAAGCATGGGCCGTACCACGAACCACCGCATCAAATATTGGGTAAGGGCTATAATAAATAAATTAGGGAGCCTAATTAATCGAAAAATTGCCATCATAAATTTAAATTTTTACCAGGAAAACGCGTCACTATCCATCCATTTACCCTGCATTCTAAGTACTTGTTCAATCACATCACGAACGCAACCGTCACCACCTTTCCTTTCAGAAATGTATTTCGCGATGGATTTAATTTCTGGAACGGCATCCGCGGGACAAGCCGGAAGGCCTACTTTTTTCATAACTTCAAAATCAGGTAAATCATCGCCCATGTAAAGGGTATCTGATGGTTTTAGCTTATATTTAGATATAAAATCATGAAAATCCTTCGGTTTTTCTATCGAACTCATGTACACATCTACTACTCCCAGCCTCTCGAACCGGATGCGGACCGATTCGGTGTTGCCCCCGGTAATAATCGCTACTGGATACCCTTTTTTCACGGCAAATTGAAGGCTATAACCGTCCTTAATGTTCATCGTCCGCATTAAATCACCACTCGGGTGCAACATTAAAGACGTACTCGAAAAAACCCCGTCCACGTCAAACACGAAGGCTTTTACACTTTGCATTAATTTTTTAATATTGTTCATCGGATACTTGATGATTTAAAAATTAGTCGTGACGATTATGTCGCGACACAATATTTTTACTTATTTCTTTATAAATACTATCCCAACCAGGGTATTTCTCTAACAATTGAACATGTTTTTTCATGGTTTGTTCGTCTTGCCTTTTCGCTGGCCCAGTTTGCACGATCAAAGGCTTCTTGTCCATAACTTTTTGGCTGGTTTCTTGCACGAGGGGGCGTAGGAAGTCAAAATCCAGCCCGTTGTCTTCAAGTAATTGGCTTGAAATATCGTACATGAAATTTGAAAAATTACACGCGAATACAGCGGCCAGGTGCAGCCATTTTCTTTGTTCAGAATTAACATTCCTGACGAAATTAGCAATTTCCAAAACCCAGCCCTCTAGCTCACGAAAAAATTTTCCTGAGCTAGCTTCAAGGCAAAAAGGCACGACAGACACGTCAAGGGGCGCATCTTTCGTGAAGGTTTGCAAGGGATATAAAACTCCTGAATCTGCCATCAGGCTGCCAAATACACTTAATGGAATACTACCTGCCGTATGTACAACTTTTTTACCCGTAAAATCAACTTGTTCAAGCACGTCAGGCACATGATCATCAGGAACCGAAATAATATAAAGGCCAGCATCATGTTGGATGCTATCTAACTGGTTCGAAAAAGGACATCCTAGCTGCTTGGCTAACAGCTCGGCCGATTTTGTAGTGCGGCCGATAACTTGGGCAATTATAAATCCTTTTTGATGAAAAGCCTTCGCCAAGTGGCTTGCAACATTTCCGGCGCCGATAAAAACAATAGATGGTTTATTCTTTTTATCCATGTTCATGAATTAGCCCGCAAAGGTAATGGAAATAAAATAAAATATATAATTATCAGGTAATTCCCTCTCTTTAACCAGGATGGCAAAAGGGGAACAATATAATAGAAATATACAGGGCCATATCCCGTGCACGCGACAAGTAAAATAATTAGAACTAAGAAAAATGCTCTTTGCTGTCCTTTTTCATTTCTTTTAACTTATCGCATTTCTCGTAGTCCTCGTTCGAGATATAATATTCCATTAGCTTGTTATAAAATTCATCGTTCGCGTACCTGGGATGATTTTCATCAAAAGGCAGGGTCCCGGTAGTAGTTAAATCAAAAAGTTCGTCCTCGTTCTCGTAAACGACAATTTTGCCCTTTTCTTTGGTTTGCAAGTATTTATTCATGAATTCAATAATCCCGAATTGTATCCTGAGGGCCTCGTTGTTTTCTGCTAACAATTTCTTGTTACTGGCAAGTTTTTTAGCCAATGCTTCATCTTCAAAAGGAGATTTCGAAAGGCCCATTAATTTCCGAATTTCTTTCTCGTTTTCCTTTATACTTTTCAAGTTATCCATAACCTTTTTTTTCAAAAGGTCTATCGTGAAAAGAAGTTGTTTTCTCATATGCTGATTTTTTATTCTCTAACCTGGTCCGCCCTTGTATTGTTCAAAAAGTATTCATGTAAAAAATTAAAACCAACAAACTAAAGAAATATTCAATACCAGTCAAGTATAATTGCAAAAAAGCATCATTTTTTTTTCAACCGTCACGCAAAGGGTCCGTGATTTTTTCAACAAAAAACTAAAAACCAATAGTATTATCTTAGCAAATCATCCCTTTAAACATTTCACGGCAGAAAAACGTTTTTCATTTTACATTGAGTAAATTATCTTAACATACCTGAATATGATAAAAAGAAGAAAGTTCATCAAAATATTTATTGGCGGAACAGCTTCGGCCATGATGCCCATTCCAATGGCACAGGCATTTCAAGGGCAAACCAAGAAGGATAAATGGGGGGAATTGCTGCCTTTGCATACCCTTGGGAAAACCGGAAAAAAAGTAACCATGCTCGGGCTTGGTGGGTTCCATATAGGGAAAATGAACGACAAGGAAGCTGGAAAAACCATTGAAACAGCTATTTCAGGGGGAATCCGTTTTTTTGACACTGCCGAGTCATACCAATCAGGCGGTAGTGAAGAAAAACTGGGAAGGTTATTAACCCCAAGATACCGCGATGAAATTTTTCTCATGACCAAATCAAAAGCCCGAGATGGAAAAACAGCAAAAGAACACCTCGAGGGTTCTTTACGCCGCCTGAAAACGGACTACCTGGATCTTTGGCTAATCCACTCGGTCAATTCAGTAGATGATGTCCATAACCGTTTGGACAAGGGTGTCCTCGATGTTTTTAAGCAGGCAAAAGAATCAGGCAAAGTTAGGCACATTGGATTTTCTGGTCACGTTACCCCCGAGGCACACGCGGAAATGATAGAATTGGCCAATACCATGGAAACATGCCAAATGCCCATTAACCTGCTGGATATTAATTACCAAAGCTTTATCAAGAACATCCTGCCCAAGTTACTTAACAAAGATATCGGGGTGTTGGCCATGAAAACATTGGCTGGTGGCGGCTTTTTTGGTGGGGGGTTCGAGGGAAGGTACGGTGAAAAGGAAAAAGTAACCGATCATGTTTCCATCACTGATGCGTTACATTTCGTTTGGTCCCTTCCGGTAGATATTCTTATTACTGGCCCTGACAACGCTGAAATGCTCCAGGAAAAAATTGAGATAGCAAAAAAATTCACCCGTTTAAACGAGAAAGAAAAGGAAAAACTGATAAAAAAAGTTGCTCATATGGCCGGTACGCGCATCGAGTATTATAAAAGCTAGTAATACAATAAAAACCAAAAGCCATCCCCAAGGATAGGGAATGGCTATTTAGTATTATTAAGAAAACTGCTAATTTTATATAGACTTCATCAAAACACTTGCTATTCTTGCTTAAAATTACCCAAGTCGTACATGGCCGAATGCTGGATCAAGTCAAGGCGTTCTTTGTTCGCGGCACGTGCCCTTTTGACAAAAATCTCGGCTGATTTCCAAAAGCTATTTTCACGGTTGGTATCAAGTACCAGGAGATAGCCCATGATAATGTTCCCGGCCATTTCAACTAATCTACGGGCATGAAAATCAAGATATTCCTGATTTTCAAATGACAATACTTTCTCCACTGCTTTCTCGTATTCTTCTGTCATTGACATGAGGGTGCGGCGATAATTTTCTACCTCGGGTTTCAAGTCAACCTTTTCATACTCCTTGATCTGGTTAAGGTACCCCTTTGCAGTCACGCCCCGGATAGCAGCTACAACTTGTAACTGGGTGGTGCCCTCGTAGATAGAAGTAATCCTTGCATCGCGATAAATCCTTTCCACGGGGTAATCTTTCATGAAACCAGAACCACCATGTATCTGAAGGGCATCATAGGCAACCTGGTTACAATACTCACTGGTAATACCTTTTGCCAAGGGGGTGTAAATATCTGCCAAACGTTGATACTTTTTCATTTCAGCCCTTTCTTCCTTATCCAGGTTTCGCTCTTCCGAGATATGTTGATAGGTCTTGTAAATATCAACAAACCGGGCTGTTTCATATAATAAGGTACGAGAAGCATCAAGCTTGACTTTCATCACCGCGAGCATCTCGTAGACGGCAGGAAAATCAATAATGGCTTTTCCAAATTGCCTTCTTTCCCGGGCATATTCCAGTGCCTCGCGGTAAGCGGCCTCACTAATGCCAACAGATTGTGCGGCAATTCCCAGGCGGGCACCATTCATCAAGGCCATCACGTATTTAATCAAGCCTAGTTTACGCGAGCCTACCAGTTCGGCCGGGGCATCTTTAAAAACCAATTCACAGGTGGGCGATCCCTTGATACCAAGTTTATTTTCGATGCGCCTAACTTCTACCGCATCACTTTTCTTGTCATAAATAAACATGGACAACCCCCTTCCGTCTTGCGTTCCTGGTTCAGAACGTGCCAAGACGAGTGAAATATCGCCATCACCGTTGGTAATAAACCGCTTAACCCCGTTCAAGTACCATTGGCCTTTCTCTTCATTATAGGCAGCTTTTAATTGCACGGCCTGTAAATCAGAACCGGCATCCGGCTCGGTCAAATCCATGGCTGCCGTTTCGCCACGTGAAATCCGGGGCAAGTACTTTTGCTTTTGTTCTTCGTTGGCAAATTCGTTGATGGTTTCAGCACAATCCTGAAGGCCCCAGATATTGACGAAGCCCGCGTCAGCGCGCGAAACTATGTCAGCCCCCATGATATAAGGGACGATCGGGAAATTTAACCCCTCGTATTTTCGGGGCAGGGTGATCCCCATCAAACCAGCTTTAACCAATGCATCCAGGTTTTGTTTAGTGCCTTCGGCGTATTCAACGCGGCCGTTCGCTAGTTTAGGGCCCTCCGCATCAACAGATTCCGCGTTCGGGTCAATAATATTCGCGCAAATATCCCCAATAATATCCAATACTTTATCATAGGTATCCATGGCATCTTCAAAATCGATCGGGGCATAATCAAAGGTATCTTTATCCCTAAAATCCCGTTCTTTTAATGCCACAATTTTTTTCATCAAAGGATGTGAAAGATGAAATTTTAAATCCGGGTTATCTGTATAAAAATTAGCCATCGTGTTCATTTTTCATTTAATAATTACTTGGTATTTTGCTTATAATGCTTGATCATCCTCGGGATAACCTCTTCAATTTTCCCGTTAATCACGTAATCAGCAATTTTATTGATTGGGGCAGCGGGGTCATTGTTCACGGATATAATCATAGCCGATTCTTCCATGCCTGCCCTATGCTGTACTTGTCCGGAAATACCACAAGCAATATAAAGCTTGGGGCGGACAGTAACCCCGGTTTGTCCAATTTGCCGTTCGTGCTCAGCAAAGCCCGCGTCCACTGCTGCCCGGGAAGCACCTACTTCTGCACCCAGCACATCGGCAAGCTCGTACAAGAGGTTAAAATTATCTTTTGATCCAACACCATATCCACCGGCCACGATAACTGGTGAACCTTTGATATTGATCTTTGAGCTTTCGATATGCCGCTCAATAATTTTCACGGAAAAATCTTTATCATTCAAGTACTTGTTTACTTTAAGGTTAATGATCTCCCCCTTGTGCCCTTGTGAAAATATTTCTTTTTTCATAACCCCTTCCCTAACGGTTGCCATTTGAGGACGTTGTTCGGGGTTAATAATGGTAGCGATAATATTACCACCAAAAGCAGGCCTTATTTGATATAATAAATCTTTGTATACCTTGTTTTCCTTTTTGTTCTCATGATTACCAATTTCAAGGCTGGTACAATCCGCGGTCAGGCCGCTGCCCAGGCCAGAAGACACACGTGGTCCAAGATCGCGGCCAATACTAGTAGCGCCCATCAAGGCAATTTGAGGGTTGGTTTCCTTGAAAAGGTTTATTAAAAGGGATGAATGCGGTAAGGTTAAGTAAGGATACAAGCGCTTGTCATCACCCAAGAATAGTTTATCCACACCATAGGGAAAAACCTGTTCTTCCACTTCTTTTAAATCGTGGCCAAGGACCACGGCTTCCAACTGGCAACCGAGCTGGTTGGCCAATTTCTTGCCTTTTGTCAACAACTCGAGGCTAACATCGGCAATGGTTTTATCTTCTATCTCGCAGTAAACAGCTATATTATTCACAACGTTAAATATTTAATGGTACAATTATTAGCCAATAGTGTGGTTTTCAATCAATTCTTTCATTAACTGATCGATATCCTGGTCATCATTAGAAAGAACCATGGTTTCTTTGGCTTTAAACACGATATTTTCAATCTTTTTTACCTTAGTTGGTGAGCCAGAAAGCCCAAGTTGTTCTTTGTCTGCCTTAATATCGTCCACGTTCAGTTCTTTAATGGTAAGATAAGGCCTTTCGGTATATAGAGATATATAGTCTTCAGTTGAATCTTGTCGTTCGGAAACAGTGGAAGCGTGCTTGTATTTCATTAAAGCTTTCGTGTTCCTGGGCCTACAGCCGGGAGCCGTCCCATTCACGGTAATTACTAATGGCAAGGGGCCTTCAACGGTTTCCACGCCTTTTTCAAGTCGCCGTTTCACGGTCACTTTTTGCTGGTCAGCATCCAATATCTCTTCCGCGTATGTAATTTGCGGGAGGTTTAATTTTTCTGCTACTTGAGGCCCTACTTGTGCTGTATCGCCATCAATAGCTTGGCGCCCGCATATTATCATGTCATAATCCCCGATTTTTTCAATGGCCTTGGAAATCGCGTAAGAAGTGGCCAATGTATCAGAGCCAGCAAATGCCCTGTCTGTTAACAAGTAACCATCATCAGCCCCCCGGTAAAAACCTTCACGGATAATCTCCGCGGCCCTGCCCGGGCCCATGGTCAATAAGGCAACAGAAGACCCTTCGTACTTGTCCTTCAAGCACAAAGCCTGCTCTAAGGCATTTAAATCCTCGGGGTTAAAAATAGCAGGCAATGCCCCCCGGTTCACGGTACCATCGGCTTTCATGGCATCTTTACCAACATTTCTCGTATCCGGGACTTGCTTGGCAAGAACAATGATTTTAAATCCTTTCATTTTTATGATATTTATTGAACAACTATTTTTTTGGTAAACTAAAAAAAAACTATTTTAATTAATACCCAATTTCCCAAGATAGTTTGTTATCGCTGGCAAAGATAAAACAAGATAACAAACTAACAAATATCAGGTTTTACCAGACAAATAAAAATAACATCTTGATTTATTGTTATATACGTAATAAAACTGCCACCAATCATCCCATGTTTTACAACAAGTTTCTTTCAATTTAAACAAAATTAAATCTGAAAGAGGGAATGCCTTAGTGGCAGTTTATACCTATATAATAAAAACAAATTTAAGCTTGAGCGGTAGGGCCGCCAAAATTCATGGGCATCATGGGGCCTGAACCTCCTGATAATTTAATTTCCCCATGAATTTGCTCGTATTTATCGATATTGTCCGCTAGGGCTTTTAAAAATCTTTTGGCATGTTCCGGGGTCAGGATAACCCTGGATTTTACACGTGCTTTTTCCATTCCGGGAACAACGCGGATAAAATCTACCACGAACTCAGAACTTGAATGGTTAATCACGGCTAGGTTTGAATATTGTCCCTGGGCGGTTTCTTCATTCAATTCTATGCTAATTTGCTTTTTATTTTCCTTTGAACCGTTACTGTCCATAATTAATTAATTTTTTCTTGATCGACTTTAGATTTTTCTTTCTTGGATTCGGCCATGAGCTTCTTGTATTCTTCGGCCGAGCCGACCACAAGTCCCTGATACTCTCTCAAGCCAGTGCCTGCCGGTATCAAGTGGCCAACGATAACGTTTTCTTTCAAACCTTCCAGGCCGTCTTTCTTTCCAAAAATTGCTGCTTCATTAAGCACTTTTGTAGTTTCCTGGAAAGAAGCCGCTGAAATAAAACTCTTGGTTTGAAGTGCCGCTTTGGTAATGCCCTGGAGTACCTGGCTAGAAGTTGCCGGTATGGCTACACGCGCTTCTACCAACCGTAAATCTTTCCGCCGCAACACTGAATTCTCGTCACGCAGTTTCCTGGCAGTAATAATTTGGCCTGCTTTTGCACTTTGGGAATC
>CAZKIR010000032.1:0-16291 GCA_964552835.1 uncultured Bacteroidales bacterium | reverse complement strand
TGGATAGGGTGAGGAAACAATATCCCTATTTGTTTTATCATTGGCAACTTGGTTTTTCTCATTAAAGTGTTTAGATTTGTATAACCTGCCTTGCCGGTCAGGCAGGCAAGAGCCCTAGCGCCTATGCTGAAGCTTCGGCGTAAGCATATGACGGGAGACTGTCACAGCCTGCCCCGATTTTTCATCGGGGTACGGTTCTGTGAGAGGCTTGGGGTGAAATTCCCCTGGCCTACTCGACACTCAACGTTGGGGCGCATGCTCAATGACGACATATCTACGAGTTTTATAATTTCAGGATTTCAAATAGAAAGATTAACTTTGTTGTATGGATAAATTTGGACATATAGCAAAAAAGCATGGTAATAAAAATACAAAAAGGTTATCGGGTAAGGCTAAAGGATTAATAAGAATGAAAGATGACTTTGATGAGCCAATTAAAGGATTTAACGATCATCTAAAATGAATTTATTAATTGATACCCATGCATTGATATGGTTCATTACTGACAATGAAAATTACCACTTAAGACTAAACAGATAATTGAAAACAATGAAAATAGCTGTTTTGTTAGTATACCTACCTATTGGGAGATAGGCATAAAAAATTCAATAGGTAGACTTGATTTAAAATCTGATTTGGAGACCATTTTCGAAATAATTGAAGAAACTGGTTTTGAGACTTTACCTATAACCACAAACCAAATATTGAGAAATACTAATTTGGAGTTTTATCATCAGGATCCTTTTGACAGAATTATTATTGCTCAATCTTTAACAGAAAAAATGATAATTATAATTAAGGATAGTCAATTTGAGAATTATAATGTTCCGATAATTTGTAAAAAAAATTTCATATTTTCTTGTTTCCTGCCCGGGGTTTTATTAGTTTTATTCTCCCAATTATTTTTTACTTGTTATGAATGAATATTCCCCAGAATCCAACGCGGCTATGGCTTCGCGCTTTATTAACGGTACTCACCGTCACGTTTTTCTCACCGGCCGGGCCGGCACGGGAAAGACCACTTTCCTGAAACATATCCAGCAACACACCCATAAAAAGTCCATCGTGGCGGCACCCACGGGCATCGCGGCCATCAACGCGGGTGGGGTTACCCTGCATTCCCTGTTTCAACTGCCTTTTGGATCTTTCCTTCCGGTCAACGAGATGTTCCAGGAGGGTGAAATTTCCATCCAGTTAAATACCCCGGCTTCCCTGGCTAAATCTTTTCAGATGAACAAGGTAAAACGGGAGATGCTGCGCGAGATGGAACTATTGATCATCGATGAGGTCAGCATGTTACGTGCCGATTTGCTCGACGCGATCGACGTGGTCCTCCGCATGGTGCGCAAGATAAAGCACAGGCCCTTTGGCGGGGTACAAATTCTTTTTATTGGTGACATGTTGCAACTGCCGCCCGTGGTGAAAAGAGGGGAAATGGATTACTTGGCCAAGCATTATAAAAACTTGTATTTTTTCGAGGCACATGCCTTAAGGGACCATAAACCCGTGTACATTGAACTGGAAAAAATCTTCCGGCAAACGGACAAGCAATTTATCACTATCTTGAACCACTTGCGCGATAACGTGGCCAGCCGCCAGGATATCGAGGCATTAAACCAGTATCACGACCCTAAAGCCAGCCCCGGGGAAAACGAGGGCTTTGTTTTCATCACTACCCATAACCGGAAAGCCGATGCCATCAACAACAAGTCCTTGCAACAACTGCCCGGCAAATCCTATTTTTTCAAGGCCAGGGTTGAAGGGGATTTCCCCGATTACATGTACCCGATTGACTACAGGCTGGAATTGAAACACGGGGCGCAAGTTATGTTTATCAAGAACGATTACTCGGGCGCACAACGGTATTTTAACGGGAAAATCGGGAAAATAAGCCGCCTGGATAATGATGAAATCGAGGTTTCGTTCGATGACGGTTCCCAACCTACCAGCGTGGAGATGTATACCTGGGAAAACAAGAAATACAGCCTTGATAAGGAGAACAACGAGATAAAAGAAGATGTGAAAGGGAGTTTCTCGCATTTGCCCCTCAAGCTGGCCTGGGCCATCACCGTGCACAAGAGCCAGGGCTTGACATTCCAAAAAGCTATAATTGACGTGTCGGAAGCTTTTGCCCCCGGGCAGGTATACGTGGCCTTGTCCCGCCTGGTATCGCTTGACGGCCTGGTTTTAAATGCCCGCCTGCCCGCTGATGGGATGGAACCTGATGAGGCCATCCGGTCGTTTGCCAGCGAGAAAAAAGACGGGCAGGCCCTGGAACAAGATTTGTCGCTTTCAGCCCGGCTTTTTATACGGGATTTTACCTTCGAAGCCTTTGATTTTAAAAACTTGTACTGGGTCCTTTACAATCATAAGGCAAGCTACGATAAAGACGTGAAACGCTCGGCAAAGCAGCAATACCGTGGATGGGCCGCGAGTATCCTGGAAGATTTTAAGCCGGTGAAGGACGTGGGCGATAAATTCCTGAACCAGGTGAAAAGGATGTATGCCACGGGAAAAGAAGTGCCATTGGAAACTATCCTGGAGCGATCAACGGCGGCCTTGAAGTATTTCGAGCCACTGTTCAAAAGTTTTTCTGAAAGGATATTCGCGCATATCAAATCGGTGGGCACGGAAAAAGGGGTAAAAAAGTACAAGAACGAACTGCACGATTTGGAAAGGCAATTTCATAAGCAATTACAGGCCATGCACAAGGCTTTGGCCATCGTGCAATCGGCCATCGAAAACACGGAACTCTCGAGAGAAGATCTCCGAAAGCAAAGCGTGAACCAGGAAAGGCAGGAAATAACCCCTGGTAAAGAAAAGACCAAGAAAGAGCCCAAACCGAAGAAACCCAAGCCGCCCAAGGGCCAAACCAAGGAAATAAGCCTGAAGATGTTCCGGGAAGGAAAAAGTGTGGAAGAAGTCGCTGCTGAACGTTCCCTGGCCGTGTCCACCATCGAGGCACACCTCGCGTATTTCGTGGGCGAAGGCGTACTGGAAGCCGAGCAGTTCGTGGAAGAATTCAAGATTGCCCCAGTGATAAAGGTTTCGGAAGAACTCGACACCTTTCACCTGGGTCCCATCAAGGAAAAGCTGGGTGACGAGTACAGCTATAGCGATTTGAGGTTTATCATGGCAGCCCACAAGTATAAGCAATCTTTGCAAGCGGAAAAATAAACAAACAATTATTGGGAGATCAAAAAGGAAGGTCTAGATCATCCTCCTCCTCATCTGTTTGTTTCCTTTCCCGGGCTTTCTTTTTTTCCCTTTCTATTTCTTCCCGTATTTCCTTGCAATTGCAATAAAGCGCGAACGGGCAATCTTCCTCGTTGCCGGTGCACACTTCCAGGTCGTATCCCGATTCTGGTAAATATTGCACGTGCAGCTCGTCCCAAAGATATATTAATTCCTGGTAATAGATGGCCGGGGGCACGCCTTTCGGGTATTCTATCCAAATGTTATAGGCGTCTAGCATTTTAAAAATCCCGATTAATATTTTATGCACGTGATAATGATGGAATTTCGTGATGTTGGGAAAGCTCTCGGCCTCTATGCCAGATAATTCTTCCAGGGTGATATAAGGGGCGGTGATCAAAGAAACAGAAAGCTGTAGGCTTTGTTGCTCTGTCTCGTTAAAATAGCCATAGTATGAATTGGTTTTTCTTGCAGCCGCCGCCAGGTCTTCCAATAATTGGTCGCGGTATTGTTCTTGGCCCCGAAAGGTATCATCAGCTACAATGTTTTTTTCCATTTCCTGGATATGCTTCATTACCCGTTGGATACTTCCCGCGTTTTCCGTGTAGTAATCGTTTTTATTTTCTTCCCAGATACCGGGTTCGTGATGGGTGTCATCATGTGTAAAATCTTTACAGCGGCAATATTCTTCTGGAAAGGGGCATTCCCCGGGATCATAATGACAAAATTCTATATGGCTTTCGCCCGTGCTTATCCATGCCACGTCCTGGTCCAGGTAATCAATCAACAGTTTGTAGGTTATACGGTGAGGAAGGTTATCGGGTAGGTCGGGGTAAAAATTAAAGCTATTCCATAAAGCGATAATTTCATGGCAGAGCCTTTCTACTTGCGCGTCATTCAATCGCTTTTCATCAGGAAAAATATCTTTCTCGATCCCGAACCACTCTTTCATGGGTTTTTCTTCGGCATGTTCCCATTCAATAACGTCCCTCAGGGCTTCCATGTCTCCCGGTATGTCCAGTACCGGGGGCGGTGGTGGGTTTTTAGCGATAACCCTAAGGTCTTCAATCAGTTGGGATAGATATTTGTCAAGGTTCATAATTTTAATCTTTGGTAACTAGCCAGACAGCTTAACCGGCTTGAAATAAAAAAAATTTTCCAAAAGGGGCGCCTTTTTTATAAAATAGCTTGTCATATAATCTGCTCTCCTTTCATGCCTCTTGCTTATGAAACCGAACAAGCTAAACCCCCTGTTTATTACGCGGGTAATAAAACAATTTTCAGCTTGCCGATAAGGGCTTAAGTAATAAGGTTTTGTTTCGCCTTGTTCGACTAACATTGGAAAAGCTTGAAAATATTTATTCGCGTAAAATACAGCTTCCCTTTCTTGCTCTCCATATTTTTTTATAAGGTATAACACGAAAAGAATGCCAACATGGCCTATTTCTTCTGATTCATACCCGTCAAGGTATCCTTTATTATACTTATTTACAAATGCCGTGAATAGGTGTTTCAATAAAAGAAAATCATCGCCCAAGGCTTTCTTTCCTTTCTCTGTAAGGAATAATTTGTTTTGCTGATTTTTCACGAGATTGGATATCTTGATTAAGGCATGCGCCATGGAAGCAGTGGCACTGTCCATTTCCTTGTTTATATTCATGGTCAGCCTGTGATATTCTTTTTCCGGGTTTATACAAGAATAATGGACGTCTTTGACAAGTTGACGGGGCAAGTTTCCTTTTTGGGTGAGCTTTAAACCTTTTTCAGGATCAATTCTCTCGAGGATGATTTTGCACATCTCTGTCATCGGGGAATGGATTTCTTGGTTCGCTCTCCGCTCCTTAAATTGTACAATGCAGCCTTTTGAAAACGGGGAATACAAGATTTTCTGCATTTGAAAGGGCGATAAGCCCTCGAAGTCGGGGTTTGGGGAATTGTTTTGTTCTTCCATTATTTGCTTTCCAAACGCGTTTAATTCGTCAAGGGAAGAAAACCTCAAACCTTCTTGCTCTATTTTGTCTTTAAGCTTGTTAAATAAATCTTCCGGGGTCATGGTATATTCAATTTAGAGATATAAATTTTACCTGTTCTTTTCAGCTTTGGAGCAAAGATATTTATTTTTTAAGAAGGGTTTTACTATACATGAAAAAAATTATGTAGGTTTGTGACCCTTTTATGAAATTTGTAAAACATTAAAAATACTACTATGGCATTTGATATTAACATGATACGGGAAGTGTACAAGCAATTCCCGGGACGGGTGGAAGCCGCCCGCGCGAAGGCCAATCAAGCCTTGACCCTGGCAGAAAAAATACTGTATGCCCACCTCGAGGAAGGCAAAACTTCCCGAAAGTACGAGAGAGGGATGGATTACGTGAATTTTAAGCCCGACAGGGTGGCCATGCAGGACGCGACGGCACAAATGGCCATGCTGCAATTCATGATGGCCGGGAAAGAAAATACAGCCGTACCTTCTACCGTACACTGCGATCACTTGATCCAGGCCAGGGTAGGGGCAGAGAAGGATTTGCATGAAGCCCGGGTGACCAACAAGGAAGTCTATGATTTCCTGTCATCTGTTTCTAACAAGTACAGGATAGGTTTTTGGAAACCGGGCGCGGGCATTATACACCAGGTGGTATTGGAAAATTACGCGTTCCCTGGCGGGATGATGATTGGTACCGACAGCCATACCCCGAATGCCGGGGGACTGGGCATGGTAGCCATTGGGGTGGGCGGTGCCGATGCCGTGGACGTGATGGCCGGGATGCCCTGGGAGCTTAAATTTCCTAAATTAATCGGCGTGAAACTTACCGGTAAACTGAGTGGTTGGACCTCGCCCAAGGACGTGATCCTGAAAGTCGCGGGCATCCTTACCGTAAAAGGCGGTACGGGCGCCATCCTCGAGTATTTTGGCGAGGGCGCTAACAGCATTTCCTGTACCGGGAAAGGGACCATTTGTAACATGGGCGCCGAGATAGGGGCCACCACTTCCTTGTTTGGTTACGATAAGCGCATGTACGAGTACCTGAAAGTTACCGACAGGGAAGATATAGCTGAAGAAGCCGAGAAAATTGCACCCCATTTAAGCGGGGATCCCGAAGTATATGAAAACCCTGAAAAATTTTTTGATCAAGTCATAGAGATCAACCTTTCGGAACTGGAACCCCACGTGAACGGGCCTTTTTCGCCCGACAAGGCATGGCCTATTCACGAATTGGCCAAAGCCACGGAAGATAATGGTTACCCGGCCGGGATCGAAGTTGGCCTGATAGGTTCTTGCACCAACTCTTCTTACGAGGATATCACCCGGGCTGCTTCCATTGCAAGGCAGGCCGTGGAGAAAAAATTGAAGGTTAAGTCCGAGTTTACCGTAACTCCCGGCTCCGAGACTGTACGTTATACCATTGAACGTGACGGTTTGATAAAAATCTTTGAAGATATGGGCGGGGTGGTGCTCGCAAATGCCTGCGGTCCTTGCATAGGCCAATGGGCCAGGGCCAGTGCCGAAAAAGAAAAAGAAAATACCATCGTTACTTCTTTTAACCGCAATTTTGCCAAGCGGAACGATGGTAACCCGAACACCCATGCCTTTGTCACTTCACCGGAATTGACCACCGCCCTGGCCATCGCGGGTGATCTTAGGTTTAACCCTTTGAAAGATACCCTGGTAAATGAAGATGGGGAAGAAGTGAAACTGGACGAGCCCAAGGGCGTTGAGTTTCCGGAAAGGGGATATGCCGTGGAAGACAGGGGCTACCAGTCACCCGCGGAAGATGGTAAAGACGTGGAAGTAGCCGTAAAACCCGGTTCCAAACGTTTGCAATTGCTTGAACCCTTCGATCCATGGAACGGGGAGGACTTGAAAGGGTTAAAGCTGTTGATTAAGGCAAAAGGGAAATGTACCACCGACCATATTTCCATGGCCGGCCCCTGGCTGCGTTTCCGGGGCCACCTCGATAATATTTCTGACAACATGTTCCTGGGCGCTATCAATGCTTTCAATGACAAGGCCAATTTGGTCAATAACCAATTGACCGGGGAATACGATGCCGTGCCCAAAACGGCCAGGTCTTACAAGGAGGCCGGTGTTCATTCTTTCGTGGTAGGGGATGAAAATTACGGGGAAGGGTCTTCGCGTGAGCATGCGGCCATGGAACCCCGTTTCATGGGCGTGAAAGTGGTACTGGTGCGTTCTTTCGCGCGTATTCATGAAACCAACCTGAAAAAACAAGGGGTATTGGCTTTAACCTTTGCCAATCCTGATGATTATGATAAAATCCAAGAAGATGACAGCATCGACGTGTTGGGCTTGAAAGAATTTGCCCCGGCCAAGGATTTGACCGTTCGAATTCACCACGCGGATGGCACGAGCGAGGATATCTTGGCAAAACATACCTATAACGGGAACCAGATTGAATGGTTCAAGGCAGGCTCGGCCCTGAACTTGATCAGAAAGTTAAATGCCTAGCGACCGAGGTGCGAAATGTATCTACTCGATATTTGCCCCAGCCTTTTAGGTCGGGGCTTTTTTTTATATGGCTTTTGTCATTATTTAAAATATATTATATTTTTGTATACAAAATTCGATTTTAATACGTTTGATAACGATGGCAGGTTATAAAATAGAACAACAAGACCTTAGCATTCAGGTTTATGAGAAAGTCAAATCCATGATAATCAATAATAAGATTAAACCTGGAGAAAAATTGAAACAAGAGCATTTGGCCGAACAGTTTGGTATTAGCCGGATGCCTTTGTTCAAGGCTTTTCAAATGTTAGAAGATGAACTTCTGGTAGAAAACAAACCCCGCAGGGGATATTTTGTCAGGGAAATCAACTTGAAAGATATTATAGACGCTTTTGAGTGCCGGGAAGGCCTGGAAGGCATCGCGGTCCGAAAAGCGGCCAAGGCCATGTCAAGCGAGGAAATAGACCAATTGGACCGTCTTTTTGTCCCGTTTAAATCAGTTGATGATATTGATATCATGCAATACCAGAAAGCGGATGAAAAATTTCATCAATCCATTATTGAAGCGAGCGATAATTACATCCTGCGCCGTTTGAACATGTTGGGAAACGTGTTGATGCAAACGTATCAAAAAGGCTTGATAAGGCCCCCGGAAGAAACCCTGGCAGAGCATTTCGAGATTATTGCAGCCATCCAAAAGCGGGATGGGGAGAAGGCCGAACACTTGATCCGGGAACACGCCCGAAAATCAAGGGACTTGATCGAGGAGAGCTTGAGGGCAGGGGGATAGCTTTTTTTTCGTATGTTGAATAATTATTGAGTAATTGTAAAAATCCCGGGACATACGCCCCGGGATTTTTTTTTGCCTCATTTGATACAATTATCAAGGAAACTAGGGATAATATTCCCCGTGGCTTTGGCTTCTGGTTTCTATTTTTACCAGGCTAAAATTTTAAAAAGTAAAATATGCAAACCAAAGTTTACCCTTCATTTAAAAAATTATCATGGTGGCCGATCTTGTTGATTTTTTTATTTTTGGGCACTTTCTCGTGCAATAAGGGGCCAACCGGTAGCGGACAAAACGGGCATGGAATAAGCCCATACCGTCCGGGGGAGGATCCCTTTCTAACAGATTTATACTGGTCCCTTAATGAAACCCCCATTCAACGGAAATTGAGAAACATCAAGCCTTTCCCGGTAGGTGTTGTGTATTACCAGCAAAGGGGCGATAACCTGGATTCAGCGAAAAAAGAATTTGATATAATTCATGACTTGGGCTTCACGGCATTGAAACAAGTTCAACTCGTGGCCCCTTATAACCCGCCAGGTTTTCAGGAAGAAGTGTTCCATGCCGCACTGGACAAGGGGATAAGCCCCTGGTATTATGGCAAGGGGGGATGGGCCAAAATCACGCCCTCTTTATTGAATAAATTGGGGATCAACATGCCATTGAAGCCTGAAAATATGCCGGCTATCCAAAAACACCCGAAAATGATAGAATACCAAACTTCCTTGATGAAAAAGCGGGTAGCCAAGATGGATCAAAAACCGCCCAAGCCAAAAGGAATGGGCGAGCCTGGCAGGAACAACCCCTGGATGCCAGAACGACTTGTTCCCCATTTTGCCCTTTGGCTTGAAAATGAATATGGTGACTTGGCCAGCTTGAAAGATGCCTGGAACTGCGGTTATATTGGTAAATGTCCTTTTCAGGATTTCATGGGAGCTGCCCGTGAATTAAAAGGAGAGGGTTTTGATGAGTACGGAAGGGGCACCGGGAAACTTTCCAAAGATTTCAGGAGGTACCGTGACGCCATGCGGTTCCAGGCGGATTTAATCGTGGAAAATTACCAGAAAACCATGGAATTATATACCCGCTGGGACTCGATAGAACCCGAAAGGACCGGGGGGCACCAGATTTTCGAAAACCAGGCCCGCAATACCTGGGATTTGGAAGGTCAGGCCAAAACAGCCGCCATCGGTGGTTCTTTTTATTCTTCTATCCATCTTACCCACCACTTTTTCCTGGTAGACGGGGAATTGACACGCCCCGTGTACATGCAGGCCCGCATCGTGGCCGACATGTTCAAGGGGGGATGGGCTGCCACCTGGGAATCAACGGGAGGCCCCACCAACCACAGTGGCTATTATCCCACCACGGTGGATGAAAACCGGATCACCCGGCTCATGTTGTCATACGTGGCAGCTGGTTTGAAAGGGATTGGCTTTTGGATGTGGAATTCTCGCGGCGAAGGATGGGAAGTCGGCGAGTATGCCTTGTGCGATGTGCAAGGAAAACCGGCACCACGGGCCGTGAAAGCAGGTATGATCTCAAGCAAATTGCAAGAACAACGATTTGAGCTGTGGGAGGCCCTCGACGAGCCCGTGGTGGGCATCTTGTATTCCTGGGAGAACGAGGCCATGCTGGGAAGGCTTTCCCTGGGGCAATACGATTTGAATACCTCGGTGTTCAAAACCAATTGGGACAAGCAGATGCAACAATACCATTCTGAAGCGAAAATTGGGGTTTCCAGGGCACTGATGAACCAGCAGATTCCTTATGAATACGTGACGGAAACAGACATCAAAGCGGGCTTGGCCCCCAGGTACCCGATCATTTACTTGCCATTCGTGATTGCCCTTGACCATGAAACCCTTGATGGACTGATGAAATACGTGCATGCCGGGGGACAGCTCGTGGCAGATTTTCCCTTGCTTATGATTGACACATACGGTAGGCTTAACAAGCAACGAAAAGGCTCTGACTTTGAAAAACTCTTTGGTTTTCAAACGGCCGACTATTTTCATACCTTTAAAACGCCAAAATCAATAGATGGGGACAGCCTTTACTCGTACTTTGGCGACATCAAGTTGACACATGGAAAGCTTATTGATACGTACGATGATGTTACACCGGCGGTAATCCAGGCAAGCTACGGGAAAGGCAAAACCATCGTGTTCAATTTCGAAGCTGGTCGCGGTGTGTTTAAGCCGGGCTGTCCCGAAAGAGAAAAATATATTGCCAGGCATATCCTCGATGGCAAGAATTTGCCCTTCGAGGTGAAGGCCAGGCCTGGTATAATGGCGTTTCGGCGTTCAGCTCCCGCGGCTGATCATTATTTCTTGTTGAATGACGGGAAACAAGGCAAGGCGAGGGTCACGTCCCGGTTTGTTAAGTATCATAAGGCCTTGGACGTGCTACAGGACAAAGAAATACATATTACGGACAACCAGGTGGTGGTTAGCGTGCCCGCATATTCAGGTGCCTGGTTGAGGTTAGAAAAGGAATTACGATAAAAAAATGAACCATGAAAAAGAATTTTTTGTTTTTTGTCACCATCACGTTCTTGTGCGCTGCTTGTTCCCAACAAGCAACGGATGAATATGATATTTGTGTTTACGGGGCTTCCTCGGCCGGGATAATTGCTGCCAAAGCGGCCAAACGGGCCGGGAAAAGCGTGATCCTAATCTCTCCCGACAAGCACTTGGGCGGGCTCACGGCCAGTGGCCTGGGGGCTACTGATATTGGCAACAAGCACGCGGTAACAGGGCTGTCGCGGAAATTTTACCGGGATTTGGGCAAGCATTACGGGCAGTTTGAATCCTGGACATTCGAGCCACACGTGGCTGAAAACGTGTACAATGAATACATCCGGGAGGAAGGAATAGAGGTTTTGTCGCCCTACCGGATTGTTGATTTAACGAAAAAAGGCGGTTGGCTGCGTTCGATAAAAATAGAAAACACTGAAAATCCCGTTGAAAAAATTAATGTAAAAGCCAAAAGGTTTATTGATTGCTCTTACGTGGGCGATTTGATGGCCATGGCCGGGGTTTCTTATACCGTGGGCCGGGAGGACAATAACAGGTACAATGAAAGCTTGAACGGTGTCCAGCTTCGCGATAAACACCAGTTCCCGGATGGTATCGACCCTTACAAGGTACCTGGCGATCCGACCAGTGGCCTTTGCTGGGGTATTCATCCCCGGCCCCTTGAGCCGAATGGGACGGGCGATAGTAAAGTGCAGGCTTATAATTATCGCTTGTGTTTAACCCAAGATACCACCAACCGGGTGCCTTTTTCTAAACCAGAAAGCTATGATCCTGAACGCTACGAGTTGCTGCGGCGGGTAATCCAAAAGCGGGACAAGATGGGATGGAAGCAAAAGTTGGGTTGGTTTTATCTACGTATCGTGCACATGCCGAACGGGAAAACAGACGTGAACAACAAGGGGGCCATGTCTACCGATTACATCGGGGGCAACTGGGATTATCCTGAAGCCGGGTATCAGGAAAGGAATGAAATAGAAAAGGGGCACGAGCAGTATATCCGCGGTTTGCTTTACTTTCTGGCCAATGATACCGGGGTCAACGAAGAATTGAGAGAAGAAATGTCCTCCTGGGGCTGGGCGGCGGACGGATTTGTTGACAACGGGCATTTTCCCTATAAGATGTATATCCGCGAGGCCCGCCGGATGGTTGGCGAATACGTGATGACTGAACATAACTGCGTGGGCGATTCAACGGTCGATGACGGGATTGGCCTGGCCGCGTATACCATGGATTCGCATAATTGCCAGCGGGTAATGATCGAAAAGGACGGGCAGGCCATGGTGAAAAACGAGGGGGACGTGCAAGTTGGCGGGTTTCCGCCCTACCAGATATCATATCGATCGCTGGTGCCGGTCAAACAAGAATGCAAGAACCTTACCGTGCCGGTTTGCTTGTCGGCTTCCCATATTGCTTATGGTTCCATCCGCATGGAGCCGGTTTTCATGGTGATGGGGCAAGTGGCTGCCCTGGCTTCGTCTTATTCTATCGAGCATGGCATGGCGGTGCAAGATATCCCGGTTGAGAAATTACAAGATAAATTGGCCCAAGACCCGTACCTTGACGGTTCAGTTCCTGACGTGACCGTGGATAACATGGACTCCTCCCGTTTAGAGGTAACCGGCAAATGGCATATCAATAGCCGATGGATGGGACAATACAAGTCAAACTACCTGCTTACCGAAGATTTTGGCAGGCCTGTTAGGGTCAAGTTTAAGCCAGGCATTCAGGCAAAAGGCGTGTATAATGTTTACATGTATTGCCCGGATGTTCAATGGGACAAGCGTAGGCAAATCGCTTTCGCGAAAGAAGTGCCCGTGAAAGTAGCCCATGCCGGGGGAATGTCACGCGTGAAGGTGTATCCAGAAAAAAACCGGAACGATTGGATGCCATTGGGGAGATATACTTTTTATCCAAACGAAAACCATTTTATCGAGATTATAGCTGATTCCACGCATTATCCCGTACCGGCTGACGCGGTGCTTTTGGTGGCTGAAAAGGATAGCGTTAAATAATAATATACATACAACCACCCCGCACCCCTAACTCCCCTGAAGGGACCCATCGCCCCGTGTTTACTAATCGGTAGGCCATACTCCCAGCCCGCGACATTTTTTCCAGGCAGAAAGCAAAATTAACCCCGGTAGTTACGCCCTATGCAAATTCCGGTAAGCCGGAACAGGCCCTGTCAGGGTTGAGTTATCTAATAATATTTTTCACTTTGATCCGGAATTTCCTTAAAAATCAAAAAAACACCCATCTTTTTTTATAGAATATAAGCCGAAATCCAGAAAGAAAACTACATTTGCAAGATAACACGAATTATTTAAACAGTAATACTAATGTCAGTTGTCCGTTTTGGGGTATCATTAGAACGAGAATTTCTCGATATATTGGATTCATACCTGGAAGATAACCAGTTGGCCAATCGCTCTCAAGCTATCCGGCACCTTCTGAATAATACTGAAGTAGAAAAAAAATGGCAATGTAACCACATCGTGGCAGGCTCGATCACCTTGGTCTATGATCACCACAAGCGTGAAATTCATGGTAAAATGAACGATATCCAGCATGATTATCATGATGTGGTTTTGTCTACCCAACATTTTCACCTGAACCACGATAGCTGCATGGAAATTATTGCCGTGCGTGGCAAGGCCAAAATCTTGACCGAGCTGGCCGATAAATTAAAAGCGGTAAAAGGTATCCAACACGGAAAATTGACTATGAGCCGGGCAGATTAAATTTTTTTACCTATTTCTTTTATTATTTGTGAAATGCACGTAACTTTGTCATAAAGACGAATTAAAGTGTGTTATGGGCGAAGGGGGGATTGTTAAGATATTAATAAAAAAAAATAGGATTATGGATAAAATCCCGGTTGGTTTACATCATTACATTTTTACCCAATTTTTTGGCAGTGGCCTATTGGCACGGCACAAAACCCTTGAACTGGTGCACCAAACCCAGTATAAGTATTTCGAGCCCATCGTTCCTTTCCTTAACGTGCATGGAGAAGTAAACCCTGTAAACACGGGATACGAAGTGTTTTTTTGGGCACAAAAATTAAAACCATCGCGGATAAAGATTGTTACATGCCATTCGAACATCCCATTTCATGCCGGGCTTGTTTCCCAGGAAACAGACCGCGTGAAAGAGATTGTTGAATACACCTTGATGCAATTTCCTCATTTAAAAGTGTGGACAGTCAATGCAATGCCACTTGATTGGGGTAACCCTTTTGAAAAGAAAAGTGAAAAACAGCTTAAGAAGCAACTAGAAGAAATAAAGCTGTTTTCTGCCCTTTTACAAGAACGGGAATGCAGTATGGCCCTTCATTTCCATCAACACGAGTTAATTGAAGAGGGGCGAGAACTCGATTTCATGATGAACAATACCACGGCCGATCAACTGGGCCTGACCCTTGACGTGAACTGGTGCGTACAATCTGATTACCCTGTTGCCAAGGTCTTGGCCCAATACGGGGATCGTTTGTTAAGTTTACATATTCGAAGCTCGTCAGGAAAAAAATGGCAGGAAACCCTTCAAAACGGGGACGAAAATATTGATGAAGTATTACCGCTTATCTGGAAAACCGGTTTTCATGGCCCCCACGTGGTGGAAATTGCCAATTCGCCGGGTGTTCAATATGAAAAACCTTTGCTGGATCGGTTAAACGAAAGCCACCACCAAATGGAAAAATGGCTGGAAAAATATCCTGTTCAGGTGGTGTAGTTTTTTTTTCGATTCTTTTCCTGAATGAAGAATACCTTTTAATCCTGGCTTGCCGCAACTTCTTGAAGGGGTGGCGTGCTGCAAGCTTTTCGGATAAGAAAGATTCTCTCGCGAAGCTTGCCTGCCTATCGGTTTGGCAGTAATGCTTTGTCTGCCTCGTTAGTCTGGTATGCCTATCGCTGAGACGCAAAGCCTGCCTGTTCAGTCAGGCAAGCCTGCTTTCCTATCGGAGTGAAAGGGATGATATGCCTGCCTCGCCTGTCAGGCGAGGTCTGCCTTGCTAACTGGGCTCAGTCGCTAATATTTGTAAAATTATGATAATCAGTTCAAAACAAATTTACGTGTAAGTAGTTTTTACCCCACTTCCTCCGCGTAGCTTTTTTTGCTTTCATCTTTTACCATGGCAACCATGGTATCTCCGGGCAATGGCTCAAATTCCGAATCATCGGTAAATACCTTTAATTTTTTGTTGGCCGTGATAAGGAACAATAATATCGCCCCGTCCCCGTGAAGTTCCTTGAACTTTTTGAAATTAAACTCATCGGTTAATTTCGTTGATTTTAACACGTAACCTGAAATAAACATGGTGTTAAGCTTGGAGAAATGGATGTTTTTCCCGAATAGGAAACGGCCCCTCAAATGCTTGGGAGAGAAATCCGTGCTCCCTTTTTTCTTGTCAAGCTCGGGTTTTAATTGGTATAGTTGTTCTGAATCAAAAAACTCTGATAAATTCAGGGCAGCTAACGAGTTGACTTCGTCGTTGGGTGTTATGGCCAGTAATTTTCCCACCCCGTCAAGGTCTAGTTTTTCGATGATGGATTCCGATAAAACGCTGCCATGGTAAGCATTCAGGCCATTAAGTTTCGCGGATTGGATATTCGTGCGTGAAGTATCGACCAATACCGCCCGAAATCCTTTTTCTTTCAGGGCACGGCCTATTTCCCGGGCCCACGGGTGCGCCCCGATAATCATTACCCCCTGGGGATTGGATTGTGAAACATCGAGCCACCTGGCCAGTACAGGGGCAGTAAGGCCGTACAGGGAAACGGTGCCCACGATTACCATGAAAGTGATGGGTACCAGGTACTCGGTTTGTTCCATATCAGTGTTTTCAAGGCTTAACGCGAAAATGGAGGCCACCGCGGCGGCCACGATGCCCCGGGGCGCCATCCAGGAAATAAAAAGCTTTTCTTTCCAGTTTAACTTGGAACGTATTGTTGATAAGAACACCGAAAGGGGCCTGGCCACGAATATCAATATCAAGAGAAAAAATAAACTGTTCCAGTTAAAATGGGAGAGGGCTTCTATATCAAGCCGGGCAGCTAGTATGATAAACAGGCTGCTAATAATCAACACGCGAAGGTTTTCTTTAAACTCCACGATATTTTTTATGGTCACTATTTTTTGGTTGTCCAGGGTAATGCCCATGATGGTCACCGCGAAAAGCCCTGATTCTTCTTGTATCAGGTTCGAGAGGATAAAAGCCGCTATCACCAGCATCAAGGTCATGGTTTCTTGCAAGAAATCGGGTATCCAGTACCTTTTTAATAAAAATACCAGAAAAAA
>CAZKIR010000031.1:4631-16453 GCA_964552835.1 uncultured Bacteroidales bacterium | reverse complement strand
GTTTCATCATACTCGTGCAAGTCGTCATCATTAATTAGAATGGTAATGGTTTTCGTGGTGTCGCCGGGTAAAATAAAGGCCGTGTCATCCGCCAATGTAAAATCTGTACCATTGCCCGTTGCCGTTCCTCCGGATACCTCGTAATGTACGCTGGTGGTATCGGTTCCGTCCGGCCCGTTCACCTTGATAATAAACTGCACGCTATCAATGTTTTCATTCCCTTTCGCGGTGGCTTCCTGAAAATATATCTTGCGGTTTTGGTCGTTATCAAAAATGGTATACGTGAAGACGGAATCTGTAGCAATATGTAAACCGGAAGAAGGGTTCCTTAGTTTTATTTCTATCGTTTCGTCCGTTTCTATGCTATCATCATCGGTAATTTGTAAGGAAATCGTGAAGGAGGTGTCCTTGGCCTCAATGGAAGCCGTGCCTGCGGATAAAGTGTAATCCGTGCCATTTCCCGTGGCGGTTGCTGCAGAAATAACATAGTCAACGCTTACGTCATTTGATAAAACATGGTTCAAAACAATATTGATATCCACGCTCGTGGTATCCTCTGGATAGCTTAAGGCTGTTTGGCTGAAAGATACTTCAGGCCTGTAAATACCAATGGCCAGGTAACTTCCATCATTGTAATAAATATTGCTGGCTTCCAGCACACTATCATTTTTTGTCATGGTGTACATGGTAGCTCCATCTGAGAAGTCCCCATCATCGTCAACCCATAGGGCATATTTTGTATAACCATTGGGTTTCGAGGGGATTGCCGAGGTGTCTATACTTGCTTTAATGACCCCAATGTTCCCGGTTTCATCAAATCGCCATTCACGGGCGAGCCTTTTCATGCTGCTGGTATCACCTCCCGGTACCTCGTTTGATGTCCAGGTGGCGATCGACGCGTTATCATGCCCGAAAAACAGGAATTCATCATCATCCAGGCTACTTGGGTTCCCGATGTTCAAGAATGTCCCGGAACGCGAGACCGTGTGCAAGGTATCGGCATGCAAGCGGCCAATCCCGCTTACATCATGTCCGTGTGAGCTTTCGTAAGCGTAATAGTCATTGGCCAGGCTTAGGTTATACTTGGCAGCCAGGTAATTTTCAACAATCAATTTCTGGAGTTCATCCAGTTCTTGATCATAAACGATTATTTCGGCGATGTTCCCGTTCAATTCGGCATTCGCCCCTTCATTATACCCCCCGATGATGGTCCCCCCGTTATGGGTGTTTAAACTAACGGTTCCGGAAGGGGTGCCATTTAGTTCCGTGCCGTCAAGAAAGGCCTGTACGTCAGCAACATCTGCGTTATCGGCATTTCGGATGGTCAGGAGTTGGTAGCTTGATCCCATCGTTTGATCGTATTGTATATTTCCTCCAACCCGAACGGCTACTTCCCCCCGTATCAAATAACTTCCGCCAGCGCCCCCGGCCCTGTCTTGGTCAAATTCGATAAAGCTACTGGTGGCCACATCCGATGTAACATTTCCAACCAGGAATATGGTCCGCCCGGTGGTGCCCGAGATGATATCACTGGCTGTCATCGCGTCTGAACCGTCAAATTCGACCACGGGAAAACCATTTAGTTGATTTGATCGGTACGCGGGTTGCAGGCTTCCCGTGCCCTGGCTAAAATCGTAACTGTTTCCGGAGGTGTCGGGCCAGGCTGTAACGGGATCATTGTCATTCAGGGCCAAGTCGCTGGCCCGTATCCATAATTTGTTGTTAAGTTGGTCGCCGATGCCCGCGGGGCCGGTGAAGCCCCCGAAGTCATCATCATTTATCACGAAGGTGTGGGTGCTGTCATCCCCGAGTGTGGCGTTAGAGGGTGTGGACAAATCAATTACCACGGTCTCGTCGGTTTCTCGGGTAGCTTCGTCCTGCAAGGAGATGGAAATGTTCTTGGAACGTTCACCCGGGTTAAAGGTAAGCATTCCATCGGCCAGGGTATAATCCGTTCCGCTTCCGGTAGCAGTGCCCCCTGTAACAGCATAATTCACGGTTATAGTTCTTGTCGAGGAGTCGTTCAGTTCAACTTTTACCAGGGCCGTGGAACTTCCCTCGGATGCGCTTGAAATGCTATCACGGAATTGGATGACCGGGGTACTGTCGTTGTCGAGGATAACATGGGTATATACCGAATCGGCCCCTAGTATCGCGTTGGTGGCATTCGACAGGGTGACAAGCACGGTATCGTTTTCTTCGTCCATTTCATCATCCAGTATTTGAAGCTGGATGGAGGTATGCTTTTTCCCTTTAGAAATGCTGGCCGTGCCATTTGCAAGGCTGTAATCACCCGGTTCTGCCGAGCCTGACACAATATAATCCACGGTTGTCGCGTTAGCGGGATCAATGGAATCCAGTTGTATGGATATATTCAAGTTGATATTTCCTTCCTTGCCGCTTGAAGAGGTGGTGGTATATTCAATTGTCCTGGTTGAATCATCATCATGCAGGTACAAGGTATCACCCGATATGGTATCCAAGCCTGCCCCGTTGGCACTGGAAAGGGTTAGTATAATGGTTTCGAGGCCCTCGGGTATAGTGTCGTTGTTCAGGTTAAAAGACAAGGATGCCGTGGTATCCCCTATGGCAAATTCAACACTCCCGTCTGCCAGGGTGTAATCTGTCCCGCTCCCGGTGGCCGTTCCGCCCGAAATCGAGTAGTTGGCCGTTACAACGGATGTTGAAGGCCTTGACATCTCGAGTTGTACAGTTGCTAAACCGTCCTTTTCGTGTATTGCCGTTGAATCGGCACTAAACTGGACAAGGGGGCGTACCATCCCTATCGCGATAAAATCGCCCTCGTTCACGGTGAGGTTATGTACAAAATAATAGCCTTCCGAAACATTATATTGCAAGTCAAATTCGGTGACCCCGGAAGTGAAATCCCCGTTATCGTCTTTCCAAAGCACGTAGGATGAAAACCCCGAAGGCTTGCCGGGCAATAGCGTTGTATCAAGGAACAAATCGATGGACCCCGGTCTGCCAATGGTATCTAGCCGCCATTCACGGGCCAGGCGGTAAAGGTTCGTATCGTTGTTCGGTACTTCGGTAGATGTCCAGGAGGAGATATCCGCGTTATCATGTCCGGTAAACAAGTATTCCCCATCATCCAAATCACCGGGGTTGGATATGCCCAACAACCCGTCAGACAAGGCTTTCAGGTGATAATCAGAGGACGTCTCCCTGCCTATCCCGGCTAAACCATAGCCGTTTCCTGCTTCGTAACCGTATAAATCATTGGCAATGGGAATACCATACTTGGCGGCGAGGTAATTCGTAAGGATATTCCGTTGGCAATCCGAGATAGAAGTTTTATAATAGAATATTTCTGCCAAATCCCCGTCAAACATGCCAAAGGTACTATGCCCACCAATCACCATTCCCGATTCCCAATCGAAATCGGATTCATCCTTGTTCCCGCTTTGCACGAAGGCCCCATCAGCGTAAAGGTATTGTCCTTGCCCCGATACCACGTTTATCTCGGCAATATGGGCCGTGTTGTCATTATATGTCCCCGTGCTGGTTATGGTTTGATTGCTCCATAACCTATGGGCCAAGTTGCCCCCGTTTAATCCATAATTCCTATCGTGCGATCCCCCGGAATTCGAAACCGGATCCACTACCGCGGAAAAACTACCGTTCGGGTCACTGGACCTGAAAACAGCAAACATGTTAAAATTGGTCTCTACCAGATCGTCCGTGGTAATGCCCATCCATTGGTTTGACCCGTTAAAACGGATCACGGGCATGGTATTTATCTCGTTGGTCTCGTAGGTTGGCTGGTTTCCCCCGGTAGACTGCAAGGCATCATTTTCTTGCCCGGAGGTGTCGGCCCAGGTTTCTAGGTTATCCCCGTCTGACAAGCCACCCAGGTAATCGGCACGGAGCCAAAATACCATGCTTGATGAATCACCTAACCCACCCGGGCCAGTAAACCCCATGTTATCATTATCCTGGATGGTCAAGGTATGGATGGTGTCGTTGCCAATAGTGGCATTCACGGGATTTGATAAATCCACGATGATGGTTTCGAATAATTCAGCTTCCGTATCCTCGATGATGGATACGATGATATTCCCTGAAACATCCCCGGCTGTAATGGTTAGTGTGCCATTCGACAGGGTATAGTCTGTCCCGCCTCCCGTTGCCGTCCCCCCGGTTACCTGGTAATCAATGCTTATGTCTTTTCCCGAGGCGGCTGTTAAGCCGAGGGGTATTCCGGTACTCGAACTGCTTTCCGCGGTAAAGGACAAGGTATCTGAAAAGTTGATTAGGGGCGGGCCATCGTTATCGCTTATGCTCAAGGTATATTGTTTCACGCTTCCCACGTTCGCGTTCAATGGATTAGACAAGGTCAGGATAGCCGTTTCGTCGGCTTCGTCTAAGGGGTCTTCAATAATATCAAGGATTAGGGTGGCAGAAGTATCCCCCTGGAAAATCGTGATCGATCCGCTGGATAAGGTATGATCTGTCCCGCCCCCGGTGGCCGTGCCAGAAACATTATAATCTACCGTAACATTTTTTGATGGGTGCGCCTGGTTCAAAACGAGGACAATGGTATCTTTGGCAGCCTGTTCGCTTTTGGTATTCCCTGATGAGGAAAATTCAATTTCCAGGGGATTATCATTGTCAATAATCGTGTAGGTATGGGTTGAATCCGCGTGCAGCATGGCATTGGAAGAAGGATTGGAAAGCCCGATGACAATGGTTTCGTCATCTTCAATAACGGATTCATTAATTACGGTGATTTCAATGCTAGCCGTGGAATCCCCGGCTGAAAAGGTTACCGTGCCTGCTGGAAGGGTGTAGTCCGTTCCTGATCCTGTAGCGGAGCCTTCGGTGGCTGAATAGTCAACCGTAATTTCTTCACTGGTTGGATAGTTTAGCAATACTTCCAAGGACACCGGGCTCACGGATTCAAAATCACTGGAAGTGATTTCAGTAAATCGGATTTCTGGCCTTAACAAGGCAAAGGTAATGTATGACCCGTCCGGGATGTCCACGCCAGATGCTTTGTATTCCCCGTTTTCGAGGGATAAGGGGTACCTCTTGGCCCCGGTGGTAAAATCCCCATCATTGTCGACCAGCAAAAAATACATGGGAAATTCATCCGGTTTGGAGGGAAGCAAGCTCGTGTCCAGTGAGATGGAAACCGAGCTAATATCGCCTGTTTCATCAAATCGCCATTCCCGTTCAAGGCGCTTGAAATTATTATCATTGTTTGGCAATTCCGAACTATCCCATGAAGAAATATCCCCGTTGTCATGCCCGGTTAACAAGTAATCCCCGTCATCCATGCCAAGTGGGTTTTGAATGGTGAAGATATTTCCCACTTTCGATTCAAGATGAATGTTTGAACCGTTGTCCCTTCCAATCCCGACAACATCAAGTGAATGGGTTGAAGAAAAGCTATATTTCGAGTTGGAGATGGAAATATCATATTTTGCTGAAAGGTAATTCTCCACGATGATCCTTTCGGCGGAGTTTAAGGTATAATTAAAAAAGATTAATTCAGAATAATCGGCTGAAATATATTCGCTGTTTCTTTTCCCTATCTGGAAAGGGCCATATAAAACCGTGTTTATGTCCCTTGCATCGCTAACCGAACCGTTTTTGTAAAGGGTGGTGGTATCGGTCCCGTAGCGTACGGTCGAAATATACCAGTTATCTACCGGAAATTCGGAGGCTTGTTGCATCCATGAAGAATTCGTGGTGGCTACATATTGGTTTGAGCCATTCCTGGGAAAAAAGCCGTTTGTAGAAATGTCTTTATAGGTTTGCCAAAGGGGGCCACCCGACGGGTTTTGATTAAAAACCGTGAAAATGGTCATCCTGCCGCTTAGGATTTCAAAAACGTCCGTGTAATAATTTTCGTTGTTCTTGTTGAACCGAACCGAAGGTAAGCCGTTGATCCCGTTTGTGAAATAAATAGGGGCACGGGCGCTTGTCGCTTGTATCGCGTCATTGTCGTTGCCGGAGGTGTCCGGCCATGTTTTCACGGTATCCCCGTTCGTTAGGGATATCGCATCGCTTTTTAACCATAATATATTTGTAGCGGTATTTCCTACCCCGCCAGGGCCTTGTTGTCCGAATGATGAGAAAAGGATTAGGAAGAAGGATAGAAAGAAAAGGATTCCTGGCCTTGTTTTATCGGGGCTAACCATACGTTATAGCATTAAATAACAATCTAAAATATTATAACTTACAAGTATACTAAAAAACACGAAATAGGTTTTAATAAGTTGTTGATAATTTTATTAAAATTTATGAAATAAACGAAAAAATTGATGAATGGCTGTTTTTTGTACACGAATGATTCGACTTCGGGTAATATTTTATAGAAAATGAAAATAGGATGGACTGTTTAATGCCCATCCTATTATTCATTTAAATTATGCCTAAGTAAAGCGAAACTTCGCGGTACTTGTTTCGCTCCATTTGGGTTTTAATCATTCGGCAAATGATAGGTGTTCCCGGTTTCGGGCCTGCGATAAATGGTAATGTCTACATTATCTGTATCCGAACAACTGTTATCATCAGTTACCGTGAGCGTGAAAGTTTGCACCTCAGAAGTAGTGCCAGGGTTGCTTGCCGGGGTAAAGGTCGGGTCTACCCGGGTAGAATCGTCCATGTTGGCACCGGGGCTCCAGGAATAGTCCAATGTGCCCGTTCCACCACCAGAACCGCTGCCATCCAGCACATAGCCATTGGGGTAACAGGTGGAGCCATCTGTACCGGCATCGGCTAGCGGGTTAGCGTACACGGTTACCTCCAGGCTATCGCTCCAGGGGCCGTAAGTGAGCGTGGAGCTTCTTCCCCTCACTTTAATGTAAAGGGTGCCCGTGAAGATGGCGTTCAGGTCAAGGATCGCGCTCGTGTCGGTACCTGTTATAGTCCCGGCAGTTGAAGGGTTTATCCTCCATTGATAGGTATCGCCGCGGGTAACGGAATTCGTCGTGTAGGTTTTATCTTCCGGGTCTTGGCATAAAGGCGTATCGCCAGAGGGCATATCGGGTGTCCCGGGCACGTTTCCAACCGCTACTTCCAGGGAAGAGGGGTTTTCACTGGTGTCGCATGTGTTCACGGCCACTACCGAGATGTCCCTTGTACCTTCCAGGCCAACCGGGAAAGAAACATCAACTGACCATTTCGTGTAATTTGAACCCGAAAGGTCGGCCCCCAGGGTCCAGATAGTTGTATCGGCATAGGCTACCGGGTCCACCGAGTAGGTATGGGTCGTGTTGGCGTCCACGCCGGCCGGGCCGGAAATGCTGCCCGGATCGGCCGGGGCCCTGCAGGTATCGGCAAGGCCGAACTGTACCGGCATCTTGGTAACAGCTGCCCTTTTCACGACAGAACCTACAGCATCTACATGGGTGCCGTTCAATTCCCATGGGCTGGATGCACCGTCCCTGGCTATCACCCGGGTACCCGCTGCAATTGTATGGTTAATAAATCCATTTGCATCCAGCTCAATAGCATAATTGTCGAAGGCAAAACTGTTGCCCGAGAGGCTCCAGTACCCATCATTATAGGCATCTGTAATGGACAAGGTATCCTCGAAAAGGGAGAGCCCATTGTCTCCAGGGTCACCATCAAAAGCGGTCGCGGAAACGTAACCACTATTGGTCACGGTATTGAAATCCAGGTATACCGGCCTGTAGGTTTCACTAGAAGCCGTGGCCACGTGTAAGGTGTCATCTGTACCCGTGTTGCTGAACCATTTAGCCATGGTGCCCACGATGTAATTGTCGCTTGCTCCCCTTACCAGTACCCCATCATCAGTGTCTGATGTGCCTAGGTAAAGGGTATTTTGCCCATTATAGGTGGCGTCCACGTTGCCGCCGTTTAACACGAGGGTATCCTTGATGGCGATGGAATAGGTTAAATCCAGGTTATTGCCGGCAGCGAGTTCTAACACGTTAAAGGTTTCGGTGCTAAGGGAGTTGCCTAGCTCGTGGCTTCCCGTTCCGGTAAAGTATACTTTCCCGTCATGGCTGTTAAACGTGCCGTTGATATTTTCCCAGTTTCCATCAAGTGAAATGTTGTAATTGTTGGCATTGTCCACGTCAAGTGTGCTATAAATTAATAAGTTGCCTGCAATTTCAATGTCCCCGGCCAGGGTTTTTGTCCCTGTCCCTGAAATGATAAGGTTTCCATAACTAAGGTCTCCAACGGTTTGGTTGCCTGTCCTGTTGTAACGGACTGTACCGTTTGCATGGGTAAAAACCCCCCCGTTATTTACCAGGCTGCCCCTGTCCAGGCTTAGCGTTTGCCCGTTCAGGTCGAGGCTACCGGTGGCTGTTATTTCTATTGAACCGGCGGTTTGGGAAGTGGTTAAGTCCACGTCATGTTTAATTTCCACTTCTTGCAGCGAACCGGGAACAATTCCCAGTTCCCAGGTGGCCGTGTCGTTAAAGTTCCCGTCTTGTTTGGTTACATGGTTTCCGATGATTTTTGTCCCGCCCTGGATAACACCGGTGGTCGGCAAAATATTTTCACCGGTACGGAGCCCTGTCACGCTAATATTTTCTGAACCATTAAATTTCACGGCATAGGTTTGTCCCTCGGTGGCAATGAAATCGAACACCACGAACCATTCTTCCGAGTGTGCAGAGTCTATTTGTATAGCCGTTCCGGGTTTGAAGATACAATCCCCGTCTGCTTCCACGGTATTGTTCATGATTTCCGTGTCGCCTGCGTCATATTCATGGTTCCCGTTAGCGTCTTTGTAAAGGTGGGCCAGGTTTATTCCTCCTCCAGTACCCGTGGGCGAGCCGCCAAAAATTGTATTAAAAGCTATGGAATCCACGAGTACCGGTTCGGCCGAGTTAGTAGTCATCTTGATGGCGAGCATCAATACATCCGATCCATTTGTTTGTTCAGCGGTAAATCCTGCATTATTATCGCCCTCGGTAATGGCCAGCGTACCTTTGTTGCTGATCGTGATAATACCTGCCGAACGTGGAAAATCAAGGCCTCCGGAAAGGGTTGGCTCGATGCTTGAAGAGCTTGTAGCGCCCTGGGCGTCAATATAACTTGGTAACTCGAGGCTAACCTGGAATGTTTTGCCGTTAGGGATGGTAACCCCCGTGTTCACGTCATAATACACTATCCATCGCTGGGTCGTTGAACTCGTGATCTTAACCGGGTTTGAAAAATTCCAGGTGATTGTGCCATTGTCCGTCACGTAGGTTTTTCCAGTGGCATAAATCAAGGTATCGGGCCCGCCTGTTTCCACGGTACTGTTCTTGTTCACGTCCTGGTAGATGTACACGTTATCAAGCGCTGTCGTTTCGTTGCCCGTTCCTTTCCCGTGGATGGTAAAGGAATTGATATCAACATCCTCGGCTGATCCAGCTTTCAAGTCTAAGATGAAAGAAGTGAAGTTGGTTTTACCGGATTCCTTTTTCGCGGTTGGTCCCAGGATGGTAAGTTCCAGTGAGCCCATATCGGACACGGTTTTGTAACTCCCGTTCACGGCCGATTGCCCTTGAGGTGCGATGCTTGCCCCACTGGTTTCGCCCGTGGCATTTATCAAGGAAGCTTCAATAGTAGCAGCCATAGTTTCCCCGTCCGACGCGTTACCAGACAAGTTGTACAATATTAACCAGTCCTCGTCAGAGCCGGCATTGATAGCTGATCCACCGGGAATATCAATTTTCACCCTATCGCTGCTGATGGAATTGGTGGATTCTTGCCACGTACCGTCAACCAAGGTCATATTGCTGCCGCTGGCCGAAGCATCTGCCAGGGTAGTACCGTTTCCCTCGTTGATATGCCATAAGCCCAGGGTGTTGTCGTCGTTCGTGAACTCGGTTTCGGGTACATCATAAGTAGTGCCTGAGTACCGGACCACGTTGCTAAGCCTTACTTCATCAATGTAGCCTTCTAATGGAGCAGTAGATGTGGCTGTAGAGGTGCCCCTGCCGCCAATTTTTATCGGGTTGCCATTTTTAGTAATGGTCCCGGTCCGGTTATAGCTTCCCTTTAATTCACCGTCCATCCAGAGTTTCACGTAGGTGCCATCGAAAGTGGCCGCCACGTGGTGCCAGGTGTTAAAGGTAATGGGCGTTGAAACGTCCCAGGCCCAGCTACCAGTGTGGATGGCAACGGCCAGGTTGCTGCCGTTTATCCCGATTTCGTACGCGTTTTCCTTGTTTATCACGATTTTGTTGCCAGAAGCCGAGGTAGGATAAACCCATGCTTCCATCGTAAATTTATCCGTGTAGTTGTCAATGGGATCCGAGCCGGAGGAAGTGGTGTAGGCAAAATTCGTGCTGGAACCGTCCAATGATATATCGTAGCCTAAAAACCCGGGTGCCGTGCCCAATAAAACATCGGTCCCTATATCCAGACCGCCGTTACGGTTCGCGTCCTGGTAAAGCATGATGCCATTGTTTGCAATGTCGTCCCTGGCATCAAAGCTGCCGGTGGCCGTGACAGAGAGGGAATTGATACGTATGCTCTCGTCGGTGTTGGCAGCAAGGTTAAATTGTACCATGGAAACGTTTTGTTCATCTTTTACCACGTAACCTGCCCCCGGGTTATTATCTCCGGTTGAAAGGGTTAGGATACCATTGGAGCTGATAGCGTGGGTATTGGAATAAATGGGCGCCCCTAGCTTGATAGCATCAGAATTATCAGGCTGTTTTACCGTAATACTATTATTGTCATTTATCTTGACAGAAAAGTTCTCACCGCCCGAGGCAGAACCACTTAAGTTGTAAACCAATAAGAAATTCTTAGAAGAACCCTTGTAAATGGTATCGTTAAAGCCCGTGAATGTTATGTCGCCGTTATCGCCCGAGTAAGTAGCCGTGGCTTGTAACTGATCGTCAACGCCGATAGACAATTGCCCGTTATTGTCACCATCATAATATACATAAGCCGAGGTAATGTCATTTACCTCGTCAAGGGTACCTGAAGCCGTGAAAGTTACACTGCTAAAGATTAAATCTTCTGCCGCTGAGGCATTAATGTTAAATTGCATCACCACCAGGTTGATCTCGTTCCTTCCGAAATCGTCCGCATTCGGATTGTTGGGTCCCAGGGTCAGTGTAGCCGCTCCGGTAGATGATACAGTTTGGGTATTTCCTTCGATTGGTGCCCCCGAGATGGTCAACCCCTGGCCACTGTTTGCCCCTGTTGCCGTAATATAGGAGGTTAGTTCCATGCTACTGTACATGGTTTGGTTATTGGCATTCTGATCGTTTAGGGAGTATAGTACCAACCAGTTATACGTATTACCTGCCGTTAATAATTTACCGTTACCACTGAACGGGAATTTTATGGTATCATTGTCAGAATCAAAGGTCCGGGCAGTTGTAAGGAGTGAGTCGACCCCCGTGTCATATACCCCGTTGCCGTTTAGGTCGTCAGCCAGGTATACCGCTGAAATTCCCGCTGCATCATCGGCCGTTCCATTTGTTTTTACCGTGAAACTGTTCAGGTACAAGTTTTCAGCATCAGAAGCCAGTAATTTAACCTGCATCATGGAAATATTGTTTTGTTCATTGGCAATATAGCCCGTGGACGGGTTGTAATCGCCAGTGGAGATGGCCAGGTTCCCGACGCCCGAGATGGTTTTTAAGCCGCCATTGATGGCTTGGGTAACTTGTGGGCTTATGCTTGTCTGTGATGAAACCCCTTCCATGCTGATGTCGCTGGCTTGCCTGAACCTTGCCCGGTAGGTTTCACCATTTGACCCGTTGCCGTTGTATGACTGGACCAGCAACAAGTATGTGGTAGAGTTTTTTGGCAGGGTAAAGGAGTTTAGTGCCAGGTTTATCGATCCATTGTCACCGTTATAGGCCGTG
>CAZKIR010000031.1:0-4621 GCA_964552835.1 uncultured Bacteroidales bacterium | reverse complement strand
GTCTACCGAGCCATCCAGTTGCCCGTTCCCGTTCACATCTTTAAAAAGCTTGATGCTGCTGGAAGTGATATCGTTTACATCATGGCCCGAACCATCCGCGTAGAATTTGATGGTGGAAATTTCGATGTCTTCCACGTTCGAGGTTTCTAGTTTTAGCTGGATCATCGGCACGTCGAATGATGTACCCGTGATTGAATTATCTGGCGGGTTATTGGGTCCCTCGCTTATGATAACGTTGCCAGTGTTTTGGACTGTCTTGGTCTCGGAATAGACGGGTGCCCCAATTATCCCTACTTGCTGGTTTGACGTAAGGCCCTCTGCCTTGAGGGAATCGTTCGAGGATACGGAGAACCTTATGGTAGAACCCGGTGTGGCATCCGCCAGGCTGGCTACCACGAGATAATTCCTGGACGTACCGGCTGATATCGTGTCTGCAATGGATG
Organism: uncultured Bacteroidales bacterium; assembly: GCA_964552835.1. GTDB lineage: Bacteria > Bacteroidota > Bacteroidia > Bacteroidales > CAYFUP01 > CAZKIR01. Next base: position 4,178 of record CAZKIR010000031.1, on the reverse strand, counting down.
CAAAGCGGTAATAGGTATTATTTTTTACCGCCCCGCTCAGGAATTCATCGTTCACGTATGATAACAAGCCGTTATTATCTTTATCAATGAATAATTTAACCGTATCGATTTCTCCTTGTAATATAGTTCCGGTTTGTTTTAGGGTTAAGGTATCCAGCACGATATCTTCCGTGCTGTTTGCCGAAAGCTTAAGCTGGTAATATACCACGTCGATGGCACTGGAATCCACGTTGCCCGCTGCCGGGGTGTTAGCACCGTTTTCCATGGTCAATTGCCCTAAGTTACTAACGGTTCGCGTGCCACCATAGAGGGGAAAACCACCTGTTGCCAGGGGGGTTATTTGTTGGGCCACCCTCGTGCCGGAAACGGTCATGTATGAATTTAATTCCATCCTGGCCTGGTATGTTTTTCCATGCTGGGCGTTATTAAACTTGTATGTTACGAGCCAATATTTTGATTCACCCTTTGGCAGGATTTTATCATCCGTGAAATTAATGGTAGCAATGGCATTATCTGATGCAAAGGGGTTCGTGGCCGAGGAATCCAACACCTTGTCCACGCCATCATCGATGGTGCCGTTATTGTTTAAATCGTCCCAAACATATATCTTGGATACCGTTGTGCTCTCATTGCCTGTTCCACTGCCCTTGATTTTTAATTGTGACACGTTCAAGGTGTCCGCGTCAGAAGCAGCTAATTGAACCCTGAACATGATCTCGTTCGTGCCATTTGGCCCAATGGTGCCCGGGTCTGGCCCAAGTGTTGTTAAAGTCACGCTACCCAGTTGCGAGATGGTTTTCTGGCCACCGCTCACGTTGTTTCCTGTTATCAAGATTGGGTTGCCGCTGGATGCGCCCGTTGCAGAAATATCTTCGCGGCTTACCGTGGCAAATACTGTTTGCCCGTCTTCAGCAACACCGGCAAAATCATAGCTTACGAGCCAGTTCCTCGACTGCCCGGCATAGATGACCTGTCCTTGTGTGTTAAGAGTCAATGTCCTGGCCGCAAAAGGTGCTTCAGAATCCGCGATAGATGGGTTGTTTACCCCCGAAGCATCGTTGCTATTGCCCGAAACATCAACAAAAACATCGCTCCCGTCTTCTTCATTAAAATGATACAAGGCTGCCGTGTAATTATCCGGGGTAAATTCAGATGATTGGACCGTGAAACTCGAGCTATACCTTGCCTTGTTTGAAATTCTTAATTCATCAATATAGCCGTTGTAATACCCGTTTCCATCACCGGTATTTCTTATCCCTATATCCAGGTTATTATTGGAGGAAGCAATGGTGCCTGCCACCGGGCTGCCCCCTGCATCTTGGGTAATAGTCCCTTGCAATGTCCCGTCAACGAATAACGTGAAGCTGGTGCCATCAAAAACTACCGCCACGTGTGTCCAGGTATCGAGGGGGATCGAAGGTTCCACGCCTACATCACTGCTCCAGAACCAGGCACCGGCTGCCGATGTTTCGATGGCAAACCGCAGGTTGTTGTTATACAAGGCCAACTCGTAGGCGTTTTCCTTGTTCAGGATATACTGGTAGCCTGAAACACTAGAGGGTTGATAAATCCAGCATTCAATGGTCATCTCGCTCCCGTCGATGCTCAGGGAGGAGCTGTTGGGCGCCTGGATATTTTGTGAACCCGTGTTGTTTAAGCTCAAGGCATTATTTATGAACCCTTTGGCCGAGGTGATATAATCATCGGTGCCGGCATCGTACATGCCATTGTTGTTTTTATCATCATAAAGGTTTATGCCATAATTTGATATGGCCGTGTCTTCTTCAATCGTTCCACCCGAATGCAGGGTAATGCTGTTCACGTTCACGTCTTCAACCGAGGAGGCAGACAAGTTCATCTGGAGCATGGGCACTTTTTGGGCGCTATTTGTAATGTTACCCGGGCCAGGGTTTGAAGTACCGGCCATCAGGTTCAATTGCCCGTCTGTTGTTATTTCCTGGTAACTACCTACCAGTGGTGCCCCCACGGTGGTTGCTGCTTCCCCGTTAACTACCCTTTTCACGTTAAAGTCCGGGTTAGTGGTTACTTTTACCCTGAAATCTTCGTTTTCGCTGGCAGAACCGGCTAAGTTATATATGATCAGGTAGTTCGTGATTTCATCGGCCAGTATGGTATCGTTTATGTCCTCGAACGCGAGCGTCCCGTTGTCACTGCTATAACTACGGTATTGATCCACTTGCCTGTCAACGGTCAAATCCAGCAGGCCATTCGCGTTCAGGTCTTCAAAAATGGCAACCGAACTGATGTCCGTGGCATCATCTATCGAACCTTCTGAAGTAATGACCAGGGAATCCAGGATCAAGTCTTCCGTTCCGCTTGCCTGTGCCTTGAATTGCATCATAACTACACCCTGGGCATCATTGGTTTGTGTTGAACCGTCTGGATTGTTGCTTCCCAGGGTGAATGTCATGGTACCGATAGAAGAGATGGTTTTGGTGTAGGAGCTGATGGGTGCCCCGCTAACTTGTACGGCTTGTCCTGAAGTGTTCCCGGTAGCGGCAAAATAACTATTTAGCTCGATGGCCAGCTTAAAGGTTTTTCCATCTACTGCCGAGCCCGCATAATCGTACACGAATAGCCAATGGATAGTAGTGCCTGCTTGCACAACGATAGGATCAGCGAAGGTAAATTCCAGGGTATCATTATCATTATCAAATGATCTTCCGGCTGAAATAACCAGCGTGTCCACCCCTTCATCAAGGACGCCATTATTGTTCACGTCATTGTACACGTGGATATCCGAAATGTCTGTTTTGTCGTTCCCCGTTCCAGATGCCTTGATGGTAGCTTTGGTGATATTGAGGTTTTCGGCATCGGAGGTTGATAGGCGAAGTTGTTTCATCACCACGTTTTGGTCGTTGTTGGCTATGGTACTGTTCACCGGGGTATAACTGCCCAGGGCCAATGAAAGGGAACCTGTACTGTCAATGGTTTTAAGCCCCCCGTTAATAACCCCTGCTGCCAGGTTTATGGTAGAATTCGTTCCCGAGGTAACACCTACGGCTTCCACGTCAGTATTTTGCAACAACCTGGCCCTGAATGTTAGGCCCGGGTCCACGCTATCCGTGAAATGATAGCATAGTAGCCAGTTTTCTGAAGAATTTTGATGGATAATACGGTTGTTGGTACTGATGGTAACTGTTCCATCGTTTTTGTCATAGGCCGTTGCATTGTTAATAAACTCGTCGAGTTCGCTTTGGTATGCCCCGTCGTTATTAACATCCCTGTAAAGGTTGATGAACCCGGAATCGATATCGGCTATGTCGTTGCCGGTACCATGAGCGGTAAAGGTAATGTTGCTGGTTTTTATATCTTCCACGTCCGAACTGGTCAACTTGATCTGGATCATTGGCACGTTCGCCGATCCTGGCATCACGTTCGAGTTTGATGGGTTGTTGTTTCCCGCTACCAGGGTAAGGGTGCCGATGTTACGGATGGTTACCCCCTCGTTCCCGATAACGGGTGCACCAATTACTGTTGCCCTGGCAGTTGTTGAACGGCCGTAAGCAATAATACTGTCATTCGAAGGTAACCTGAACTGTATGGTTTTGTCCTCTGGCGAAATCCCGTTCAGGGAGGCCACGATCAAGTAATTTTTGGATTCATTAGAAGGGATGATCTGGTCGAGGGAAGTGAACTTGAAGTAATTCCCATTTCTGTTACCATCTCCCAGGTATACATCGTTCACGAAGTCGAGAAGGCCATTGTTGTCGCCATCGAGGTATATTTCCACGCTCGTGAAGGAGACGGATTCATCGATGGTGCCGTTTTCAGAGATGGACAATGTATCGATCTCGAGGCTATCGGCCGAGTTAGCAGCCATGTTAAACTGCAGGAATACCTGGTATTCGGCATTGTTTTCCACGGTCGAGGTAGAAGGGTTGTTATCCCCAACCTGCACGGTCAGTTCCCCGATGTTGCTCACGGTTTTGGTTCCGCCAGATATTGGGAAACCCCCTGCAGCTGTAGGGGTAATGGCCGAGTCGATGGCCGTGCCCCTCACGGTCAAGTATGTGTTGAGCTCAACCCTGGCCTGGTAGGTTTCCCCATGGGCAGCCCCGTCGTAATCATAAGTTACTAGCCAGTATTTTGATTCCCCTTTCGGGATTATCTTGTTGGATTGAAAATCGATGGCCACGATGCCGTTATCCGTGGTA
>CAZKIR010000030.1:14769-16605 GCA_964552835.1 uncultured Bacteroidales bacterium | reverse complement strand
CTTGTCCATGATGAAGGCTGCACGTGCCATGTACCCCGTGTCTTCCATGATAGCGATAAAAAGGAACAATAGCAGGATGTTTGGCAAAAATAGGATGACCCCGCCAACACCATTGATAATGCCATCCACCAGCAAATCCTTGAACATGCCACCGGCCATGTTGTTCACGAGAAATGACTTGAGGAGTTCTACCCCCCTGGCGATCCAGTCCATGGGGTATTGCCCTATTTTAAACGTGCCCTGGAACATCAGCCACATGAAAAACAAGAAAATGGGAAACCCCAGCACCTTATGGGTTAGCAGGTAATCGATCGCTTCAGTGTGCTTTCTTTTCTTTTTGTGGCTTTCCCGGTAGGTTTCTTTTAATGCCCCTGAAATAAAACCATACCGGGCATCGGTGATAACAGATTCGCTGTCATCGTCTAGCAATGCCCCGATTTTTTTAATTTCTTTTTGTTGTACTTTTTTTATTTCGCTATAATTGGGGCAATCTTTTAAAATATTGTCTGCCCTCTTGTCTTTTTCAAGAAGTTTTATGGCCAGGAACCGGGGTGAAAACTTGTGGGTAATTTCCTGGTTTTCATCTTGGCATAGCACGTTCCTTATTTTTTTTATCGATTCTTCAATACATGGCCCATAATGCACGTGCACGTGCCGTACGGTTGGGTCCCTTTTCTCGTGCACGTCAATAACTTTTTGAAATAAGCGGATGATTCCTTTTCCCTTGGAGCTTACCGTGGGCACGATGGGTATACCGATCATTTTGCCCAGTGCGCCGTAATCGAATTGATCACCGCTTTTTTCCAGCTCGTCGTACATGTTCAATGCTATAACTACCTTGATGTCCATGTCGATAAGCTGGGTGGTGAGGTATAGGTTCCGTTCCAGGTTCGAGGCGTCTATCACGTTAATGACCACGTCCGGGGTATTGTCCATGATATACTTTCGTACGAAAATTTCCTCGGGCGAATAGGCGGTTAAGGAATACGTGCCGGGTAAGTCAACGATATCAAAATTGTAGCCGTGTTGGCGAAACCGGGCGGATTTGGCTTCGATGGTAACGCCCCCGTAATTGCCCACGTGTTCTTTCGATCGCGACGCGATATTAAAAAGAGAAGTTTTGCCGCAGTTCGGGTTGCCCACGAGGGCGATGTTCAGGTTTTTGCCCTTTTCAATGGCCATTTTTCGCAGGCTTTCTTCCGTGAACGTGCCCTGGAACTCGCCCGTTTCTTCTTGCATGGCCTCCGGGAGGGTGATGACTTCTATTAAAGCCGCTTCACTGCGCCGCAAGGAAACCCTGGAGTTCATGATGCGGTATTCAACCGGATCTTTGAACGGGGCATTCTTTATGACCTTAACTATTTTTCCCTTCACGAAACCCATCTCGGTAATCCGTTTCCGGAAAGCACCAATGCCTTTTACTTTCGTGATGATACCTTTATCGTTGTTTTGTAATTGGGACAGTTTCATCAATCTTTTTTCTCCCTCTTTGTCCATTATGTTTAAACGATTGCAAACCTAATGGTAAATTCTTTTATTTACAATACCAAAATATCGGTATTTTATTAGGAGTTGCCAGGAAATAATCCATATAGTGTAATTAGTGCCAATAAGCAACTACTAATTTATATATTGAAATATGAGGCCTTATGCCATGAGTTTTACATATAAAAAGATTAAATTTGTACTAATTACAATTCAGAAGGATGGAAGAAAACATTAATAACGAGAATATTTACGATAAAATCCGCGAGATTTTTGGGAAATTGCCTGAAAATTTCAATGTCCTGGAAGAAAAAATCGACGTTGACCTTCAAATGGAATATTTTGATTTTA
>CAZKIR010000030.1:10034-14759 GCA_964552835.1 uncultured Bacteroidales bacterium | reverse complement strand
CAGGCCGGGGGCAAGCACAAGGAAAAGCTGGATAAAGATGAGATCGTATTAAAAAAAGATTTGCTTTTTGATGAAAACGCCTCGATTTTCCAGAAAAAGGTACTGTTGGTCCAGCTAGCTTCTGTTGATGACGTGGGCGCTTACAGGGCATTGGAGAAATATAGCAAGGAGCCCGACCTGGCTTTAAAAGATTGGGCGGTACTCTCGCTACAAGAAAGCCGGATGGTGCTGCAATCGGAATTGCTGGATGAAAACCAGGTGTTTATCTCAACTGGCCTCGGGGGCAAGGGCAACTTGCTGCGTTATCATGTTATATTGCTATACAGCATGGAGGAAATGGCCAATGAAACCCAGGAAAAAATTGTGAAAAATGAATTTAGTTTCGTGTTGAAAAAATTTCATGCCGAGTTAGAAAAAATCAATTTCCTGGAGCATTATGCCAGCCTGCTCCTTCTCATCCCGTTAAATATACCCGTGAACGAGGTTATTCAAAGAGCCATAAAAGACTGCAATGAATTTGGCGATTTCCTTCAATCAAATTTTATCGTCACTAATGTTAAAGAGTTATCCCATCAAGAAATTCAAGATTATATCCGTAGGGAGAATAACAAATTAAAAGGGGACTAGTATTCATGAACAATTTAATAAACGCGGCCATCCAGTTCTTGCCCCAGGCTGGACCTGACGATGACGCCTACGCCATCATTGATAAAGCCATAGAAGTTATTCAGGGATCGGGTTTAGACTACAAGGTATGCCCGTTTGAAACCGTGGTAGTGGCCACTTATGATGAGGTAACCGGCCTGGTAAAAAAAATGCAAGAAGTATGTTTTGAAAACGGGGCCAATGAAATTTTGATATACACCAAGTTTCAAGTACGGAAAGGGGGGGATATTTCTGTTCAGGAAAAAATGCACAAATACGGGGGGTAATACTTGATGTCTTTTGGGAATCAATAAAAAAAAGAGTGTATAAAAAAGGAATTTGATCAACGGGGCTTGCTTTTTTTGCATAATTATAAAAAAAAGCAACCCCGTTTTGATTTTTTTCTAGCTTTCCTGCAAATCGTCAAATTCTACTCCCGTGTAATCTTGTTCAACAGCCACGGGTTCTTCCATCGGTTCGTCTTCGATGGGTTGCACCTCACCGCTTTCATAAGCGTTCTTGATGTAATCGATGGCTGCTTCAAGGCCTTCCGAAAACTTGTCAAAATCTTCCTTGTAAAGAAAAATCTTAAACTTCTCGAAATAGTACCGCCCCCGCTTGTTGAAACGCTTCTTGCTTTCGGTAATCGTCAAGTAGTAATCGTTTTTACGGGTCGCTTTCACATCAAAGAAATACGTTCTTTTCCCAGCCCGTACGGCTCTTGAGAAAATCTCTTCCCTTTGATTTTGTTCGAGTCCCTCTTTTTTTTCTTCGTTTCCTTCCATCTTACTATTGCTTTAATTATTAAATAATTATTGAGTATATGTTTTTCAAAAATAGAAAAATATTTTTATAAACATAAAATTTATAGCATCAATATTGATTAAAAGTTAATTTTTTGTTAGTAAATGGCCCTTTTATTTGCCTTTCATGGCTTACATGTTGGGAATAAGAGTAAAATTGAAAGGCCCCACGAAAATTTTGTAAAAATCAAAATACGGGCACATTATAAACTTTTGCAACGGGGTAATTTCATGGGCCTTGCCACGTGAAGCGGGGTTGGTATCATCGAAAAAAATCGGATCTGGCAGCGTTATTGAAATTAAATAATATACTTTTGTAAGCCTAACGAAATAATTTGAATGAAGTTCTTTAACAATGATTAACAGACGGTTATTGCGAATTAAAATTGCACAGGCCCTTTACGCGTATTTTAAAGACCCGGATGGTAGTATGAAAAAGGCCGAAAGTGAGTTGTTTCATAGTATCAGGAAATCTTATGATTTGTTTTATTATGTATTGCTTTTGTTGATAAACATGAAAGAATACGCCTCGGAAAAGATTGAAATTGCCCGTGATAAGAAAAGGCCTTCATACGAGGATTTGCACCCCAACACACGTTTTATCGCCCATCAGGTTATCAATGCCCTGGCTGAAAACGAAGGCTTTCAGGATTACATTAAAAAGCATAAGATAAGCTGGGTAAACTACCCGGGGTTTATTAGAAAGTTTTATGAAAAAGTTGTTAGTAGCACGTATTTCAAGGAATACATGGAAAAAATGGAAGTTTCCCAACAAGATGATAAAAAACTACTGGTAAAAATCCTGACCAAAGATTTAATTTTTCACGAAGATTTTTATGATGTACTGGAAGAACAAAGTATTTATTGGAATGATGAAGTAGATTTTATTATAAGTATCGTGGGCAGCTTGATAAAAAAAATAAACCCTCGTAGCGGATATGTTCCCCTACCACCTGTTTACAAGAACGAGGAGGATGAAGAATATGCTAAAATTTTGTTCCGGAAAACCATAATTCATTTTGACGAGCATAAGAAATATATCGACATGTTCACGACCAACTGGGACGTGGACAGGATTGCTTTCTTTGATAACCTGATCATGGCGCAGGCCATCACCGAGATGATCGAGTTTCCATCTATTCCCGTTAAGGTAACTTTTAACGAGTACCTCGAAGTGGCCAAATACTATAGCACCCGGAACAGCTCAAATTTTATCAATGGCGTGTTAGATAAAATTTTACATAAATTACGAGATGAAAATAAGGTCCAGAAGTCAGGACGCGGCTTGATCGAGTAGGCCAGTACCTTGACTTGTTTTGGTCAATAAATAAATTTGTTATTATTTTGTACAACGAATGGTAAGATAATTTATCAAGTGAAACAGACAACTCGAAATATAGGCCTTTTTTTTGTTGCCCTGCTTGTTGCCTGGGCTGCCTGTAGTACCCGCAAAGGTGGTGATGGCAGCCAGGAGAGAAACGTTGATAAAGCCCCCCTGCTTGCTTTCAAGGAAGATTTTCATGATTTTGGTGTAGTTAAGCAAGGTGAGAAGGTTTCTTATACATACCTTTTCAAGAACAAGGGTAATGCCCCGCTGGTGATTGCTGACGTGATAGCCAGTTGCGGTTGTACCGTGCCGAAATATACCGATAGCCCTGTTGGACCAGGTAAAACCGGAAAAGTTGAGGTAATATTTAATACCGTGGGGCGCGCGGGCGTTAATTATAAATCCGTTACGGTGAAATCAAATGCCCCTGGTGAAAAAAAAACATTATATTTTAAAGCAAATATTATTATTCCAAATTAAAATTAATTAATGATGAACGCAATGGCAACTATTTTTTTACAACAACAATCCGAGGGTAACCCCTTGATGTCTTTTTTACCTTTAATCCTGATTATCGTGGTTTTTTATCTATTCATGATCAGGCCACAGATGAAAAAGCAAAAAGAACTAAGGAATTTTAGAAATAACTTGCAAAAAGGCGAGAAAATCGTTACTACTGGCGGTATTTACGGTAAAATTACCGAAATTTCTGGCAACGTGGTTGATATTGAAGTAGCAGACAAAGTCCGGCTTCGTGTTGACAAAAACGCTGTTTTGAAAGAGCCTGGTGATCTGGGACAGCAAAAATAAGCGGGCATAATCCTGTAAGGAGCTGCCAGGAAATACAGGCTAAAAGCTTTGATGGCCTAAAGGCCATGCAAGTTTATCAGCCCAAGCCTTGACATGCCCAGGCAAGTATGCCGGTCATGTCAAGGGTTTGATTTTATTTATGCCACTATTTAACAAACGGCCCCTGGGGTATTCCCCACGTCAAATAATTAAAATCGATAAACTTGAATTTAAAACTTTCCAAGATATTTAAGGGCATATCTGATCTAAGTAATGTAAAACTGGATCAACGCGTGATCGTGTTCTTATTTTTCCTTTTACTTTCAACTATTTTTTGGTTCTTGAATGCCTTGAACCGGGAATATATAACCGACATATCTTACCCGGTAAGGTATATTAATTTTCCAGGCGATAAAGTAATGGTGAACGACCTGCCTTCTGACTTGGATTTACAAGTAAAATCCCACGGCTATAACTTGGTAAAATATAAAATAAATGCTGGTTTATTGCCTATTGTTTTCGATGTAAAATCTTCTTTTCTAATGGAAGACAATGATCAGGGCAACCGGTATTATATTTTGACCCGCATGGTGAGAGATAAAATATCAAGCCAGATTAGCTCGGAGATACAAGTACTGGACATAAAGCCCGATTCCCTGGTGTTCATGCTCTCGGATATCGTTCAAAAAATGATAAAGGTAAAACCCGTGGTCGATGTACAATTACAGCAGCAATACATGATAAAGGGCGGGATTAAAACTACCCCTGACAGTTTGAAAGTGAAAGGGCCCGCATACACGCTTGACACTTTGCAGCACCTTGCTACCAAACCCGTTGAGTTTAAAAACGTGAACCAAACTGTGCAAAAAATCGTGTATCTTGAAATTCCCAAGGGGCTAATCGTGTCGAAAAAGAAAATACAAGTAACAGTACCGGTAGAACAATTTACAGAGGCCAACTTAAGCATTCCCATAGGCGTGAAAAACATGCCGGATACAGTTGAATTAAAAATCTTTCCCGAAAAGGTGAGCGTGAGCTTCATGGTAGGTTTGAGCGATTATAATAAAATTGATAAGGGCATGTTCGAGGCCTTGGTAGATTACGAGGAAGTTCAACCGGGCAAGGATAGGTTAAGCGTGAAAATTGAGGAAGCCCCTGGTT
>CAZKIR010000030.1:0-10024 GCA_964552835.1 uncultured Bacteroidales bacterium | reverse complement strand
GTATTTTCCAAACACTGTCGAATATATCCTGGAAAGATGAAGAAAGTAGGTTTAACCGGCGGGATCGGTAGTGGGAAAACGATAGTGGCCAAGATATTTAACGAGCTTGGCGTGCCCGTGTACGAGGCGGATAAACACGCGAAACGGCTCATGAACGAGGCCGCTTCGATCAAAAAGAAAATTCAAGCTGCATTTGGCCGGGATATTTATGCTGAAAACGGGCTGAAACGTGCCGAGTTGGCCCAAATCGTGTTCCATGATCAAGACAAACTCAATACTTTGAACCATATTGTACATCCCGCTGTGCATGAGGATTTTAGCGAGTGGTGCCGGGACAAGGAATTTTTTCCTTACGTGATAGAAGAAGCAGCGATTTTGCTTGAAAGCGGGGCATACCGTGACATGGATGAGGTGATCATGGTATATGCCCCAAAAGAACTTCGGGTGAGTAGGGTAATGGAACGTGACAATTTAAGCCGTGAAGACGTTTTGCAACGAATGAAAAATCAGTTGCCCGAAGAGGAAAAGAAAAAAATGGCGGGCCTCATCGTGAATAATGATGAAAAGATGTTAGTTTTGCCGCAAGTTTTAGCAATTAATGATCAATTAACAAAAAGAGCAGTACATGGGTAAATTTACCAAATGGATAGCAGGTGGGTTAGGATGGGCCTTACTGGGCCCCGTTGGCGGCATCCTTGGGTTTGTCCTTGGCTCGTTTCTAGAGGTGCCCCAGCAACAAGTGCAAGCCGGGGGCACCAAAACGACTACCGGCGATTTCGCGGTTTCATTACTGGTAATGGTAGCAGCCGTGTTAAAGGCAGACGGGAAAGTGGTGCGATCGGAACTGGATTACGTGAAAAGATTTTTCGTGCAAACTTTTGGTAAGGATTCGGCCAGCGAGGCCATGCTGATGCTTCGTGATTTGCTAAAGCAACCCATATCCCTCAAGGATGTGGCTACCCAGGTAGGCTATAAGCTAGACTATGCCTCCCGGTTGCAAATGCTGCACTTCTTGTATGGTGTGGCCCAAGCCGATGGGGCAGTCCATCCCAGCGAACAAGAAATAATTGAAAAGGCGGCCAGTTACATGGGTATCGGGTACAAAGATATCGAATCCATCCGTTCCATGTTCGTGCCCCGTGCCGACGGCGCTTATAAGGTGCTAGGCGTGGACGAGAAAGCCACCAACGAGGAAATAAAAGCTGCTTATCGGCAAATGGCCAAGAAATACCATCCCGACAAGGTAGAATATCTTGGCGAGGATTTCAAAAAAGTGGCCCATGAAAAATTTCAAAAAATTAACGAGTCTTACGAGCAATTAAGAAAAACCCGGAATATCTCGTGAATTCCAAGAATGAGAATAATGCATTTGTTTAATAAATTATCTAAAACATGTTAAAGGATATTTTATCAATTTCAGGAAAACCCGGACTGTTCAAGTTCGTATCGCAAGGAAGAAATGGTATCATCGTGGAATCTTTGGCAGATAAGAAAAGGTTCCATGCCCATGCCACGGCCCGGGTAAGTTCGCTCGAGGATATTACCGTTTTCACGGAAGAGGGGGAATTGGCCTTGGCCGAGGTGATAAAAAAAATCAAGGAAAAAGAAGACGGTAATAAAGCCCTTAACGTGAAAAAAGCTTCTGCCGACGAGTTAAAGGACTATTTTGAAGAAATATTGCCCGAGTATGATAAAGAAAGGGTTTACGTGTCGGACATCAAGAAAATGATTTCCTGGTATAATATTCTACACGAATATGACTTGCTTGACCAGTTGGAAGAAGAAGAGGAAAACCAGGAAGAAGGGCCAGGACAAGGGGAAGATAACAAGGACAAGAAGGCTGGGGAAGTAACCGGTAAAGAGGATGAAGCTTAATTGCTTAACCCCATCCGCTCGAGATTCTTTTCAAATACCCGATTAAAATGCCCGCCGGGCCTATCATCAAGGAAATACAAGCCATAAGCCTCCTGAGGAAATTCAAACAGGCTGATTCCTGGTTCTTGGGACGTTACGGTATGAACATCTACCGGGGCTGTTCGCACGATTGCACCTATTGTGATGGCTGTGCAGAAAAATACCAGCTTACACGCGAAGTACTGCAGTTATTGGACAAGTACAACAAGCCCGTCCACGTGCTCACCAAGTCGCCCATGGTAAAACGGGACATGGATATCCTGGAAAAACTTGACCAAAAAGAACATTTACTGGTAAGTTTCAGCCTTTTTACCGTGGATCCGGGATAAGCTGAAATATTCGAGCCGGGCGTGCCGTCGCCCGGGCAACGGTTGGATACAATCCGTTATTTCAAGGAAAATGGGTTCCGGTGTGGCGTATTTTTAATGCCCGTTTTGCCATTTTTGTCTGATGGCCTAGGTGAACTTGACGAGGCCGTGAAAACCATAAAAGAGGCCGGGGCCGGCTACATTGTTTTTTCAGGGCTTACCCTGAAACCTGGTCGGCAAATGGATTTCTATATGAAGGTGATAAAAGAAAAAATATCCTGAACGGGTCAAAAAATATCACAGGATCTCTACCAACGACTCCTGGGGCAATCTCTTCCCGGCCTATTACAAGTGGATATCCGAGAATTTCATGCAAGCTTGCAAAAAGCACCAAATACCCTACCGGGTGCCCGTGCATTGGTTCTCCAATGCCTTGGAAGAGAACGACAAATTGGCTTTGATACTGGAGCAAATGCATTACATGCTCGGGCAATCTGGCCACAAATCCTCTTTCCGGAAGGCTGCTTATGCCTTGCACAACCTGCCACAACCTGTTTCCAGCTACTTGTCATTAGATGGGATCAAAGGACTGGATGCCCCTTCCATAGAAATCATCCAAGAAATTGCCCGCTCGGGGCGCTGCAAGCAATACGAGGAACTTTTGTTTCTTACCTAGCCAAATCAATCCTTTCCTCCCCAGGAGAAACGACGAAGGGAAAAAATATTATTGAATGTTGAATGAGTGAGCTAGTCCAGGTTTGGGGATGTTGCCCCTCGAAGTCTAAACATTCAAGACCCGACGCTTCTATCTCCCTACCCCGGTGGCAGCCCAAAAGATGCCCCCGTAGATGTGTTCCAGGAATATTTCATCCTGGAAAGCTTCGTTCATGTGCCCCAGCGCGGTATAAAACGAACGTCCCCCGTGTACTTCATGGTACCAGGCAATGGGATGAAATTCGCCCATGCTGTGGTCTTCCCCTTCCTTCCACGTGCGTTTCGTGTCATAGGTATTTTCGTCCACGGTCATGAGGTAATGAAGGGAATCGCTCAGTTCTTCCCCGAACACGTACCACTCGTCTGTCCAGAGCATGTGCCCGGGAAACCTTGACATGCCAGAGAAATCGTGGTCCATGATTTGGATACGGGCGGTCTGGATCTTGGGGTGCTTTATAAACAACCTGCCCACCAGCTGACCGTACCAGTCCCAATTTTGCTCACAGGCACTGGCACCATGTATGCCCACGTAGCCTTTTCCTTTCTCGATGAATTGTTTAAATGCCTCCCGCTGATTATCGTTCAGGATATCCCCGTCATTGTTCAAGAAGATGATCACGTCAAAATCCGCGAGTTTCTCCTTGGTAAAAACATTCGCGTCTTCTGTCCAGAACACGTCAAAATAATGTTTTTTCCCTAGTTCCTTGATGGCCTGTACCCCCGACAATATTGCCTCGTGGCGGTAACCGGCGGTTTTTGTAAATACGAGCGTGCTAAATTGCATTTGACTATAACTTTTAATAGATAAAAAAATAAAAAATACAAGAAGAACTTTTTTCATGATCAGCATTTTATGTTTATCATGCATGGCCCTTAACTATTTTTCCGCTAAGGGGCCGTAGCGTGTTTTCTTATTTGTCGCATAATCCTCGACGGGGGTAATTTGTTTTAAAGTAATTTGCCTTTTTTTTCAAGCTAATCATATTAGCTAGCACGTTACCTATACTTTACAAGTTCATGTCCCCGATCACGAAAGCAGAGAACACCAGGCTTGCCAGGCCATTGGTCGTGAAAAATGCAATGTTTACCCGGCTTAAATCATGGGGTTTCACGATCAGGTGCTGGTACAATAATAATCCGATAAATAGGGCCGCGCCAATCCAATAATATAACCCAAATGGATAAGCAATGCCAATGTAGGCCACGATGATTGCCACGATACCATGTAACAAGGAAGAGATAACAAGGGATTTTCTTTTTCCGAAAGTCACGGGAACAGATTTTAACTCTTCTTCCTTGTCAAAAGATATATCTTGTAACGCGTAAATAATATCGAAACCGGAAGACCATAGCAAAACAATGGCCGAGAAAAACAAGGGCAAGATATGAAATTCGCCCGTTAAGGCTAGGTATGCCCCGATGGGGGCAAGCGACAGGCCAAGCCCCAGGATAAAATGGCAAAATACCGTGAATTGCTTGGTGAAGCTGTATCCCAAAATGATTATCAAGGCCAGGGGCGAAAGCCTGAACGTGAGGAGGTTGATAAAATAGGCCGTGGCCATGAATAAAATGGCGTTGAGGAAAACAAATTTAAGCGCGCTCTTGGGTTTCACGAGGCCACTTGGTATTTCCCTTAATGCCGTGCGGGGGTTCCGTAAGTCGATTTCGCGATCCACGTACCGGTTAAAAGCCATGGCCGCGTTCCGCGCGAAAACCATGCACAATATCACTAGTACCAGGAGTTTCCAGCTAAAGCCAGCCGGGGTAAAATGGATGGCCAAAAAATACCCGCTTATGGCAAAAGGCATGGCAAAAACCGTGTGGCTAAATTTTACTAATGAAAGATAATTTTTGAATTTCACTCGAAAAATCAGTTTATTGGAAAATTGCAAATGTAATAATTTATTTGTTGTATCACACGGGGCTTAACTTAGCTTATGAATAGGGTAGTCCAAATAACTTGTTAGAGAGGATTTTGTGTCCAACTATTGGAATAACCAGCTTTTTGGTCTTCTTAAGAGCATAAATTTTATATTTTTACAGTCTATCAAACTACTAACTAAATACACGTTTTTATGAATAAAAAAATTCGTTCTTTTTACAATTTATTTGGTGTTGCCATTGGCTTTTTATTTTTGCTTATTGCCTGTCAACAGGTAGATAAAAATGCCCCGCAACAAGAGAAAGCTAAAGATGACGGTAAAGGAGAAGAGTCTTTGCTGGCCATCAATGCTTCCCAACATGGTGTTAAATATCCCGAGACCTTCGTATTGATGCAGAACCGTCATGGGGTGCGTATCGAGTACAACGTGGACAGGAGTAACCTGCAATTGTGGATATCTCCCCAGGCATGGAAATCCATGGACTACCGGGACAGGAATTTTTCCAACCGCGACGACCATTGCAAGCTGTTCGAGCGGATCATGCTGCCGGATTTGAAGTTCACTGGTTTCCAATCCACCGATTTTGATCCTTTTCATAGCGCGATCAAGTACAAGGATCAAGATTTGCACATCCTGAATTTTTTTGATGCTCCAGGCCTGATGCTATGGTTTGAAAACGGGGGGAATATTGATTTTAAAAGCCACCGTGAAGACAAGGCATTGGCCCGTACGGGTAAAGAATTTATTGTTGAGCACCGCGAAAGGAACAGGGTATTTGATTTTGCCGCTATTATCGGCAAAGGGGACGGTTCATTCCGCCATCAACTCGTGCTAGACGAGGGGCGGGGCATTTACACACGTGCTGAACTGGCCCCGGGACAGCCCCTGGTAATTGCCGGGGAACTGAAACGGGAGCAAATCGCGGCTTGGGCCCGGGAAGTTGCTTCATCCGACAAGCAAACTGTATTGGAAAGAAATGAAGAAAAAGTTGGCAAAGCAACGCAAAATGGCCAATTTCAATTGAATGACCGGCCCGGGATGCAAAAATTGCTCGGCGTGAACCGCAGAATTGTCCTTTCTATGCAAGATGGCGGTTTTATGCGATCCACGAACCAGTATATTTATTATCTCTTGTGGTTCCGCGACGGGGGCATGAACACGGCCCATATCACTTATTCAGGTTGGCCAAAGGTGGCAAAAGACCATTGCTCTATCGCTTTGCTGAACCCGAATATTAGCTACGAGGAGCCAAAAGGAAAATTTTTCGGGCAGCTCATGTCCGGTCCTATCACCAAATGGGAAGAAGATGGCCTGTTTTTCGCTACTTGGCCTGCTTTTGCTTATTGGACACAAACCGGGGACAATACCTTTAACAAGGGGCTGTACATGGATAACCTGGAAGCCGGGATGGATTGGCTGGAAAGACGATGCTATGACAAAGACAGGGGCTTGTTTGGCCGCTACCATTACTGCGAAACCCCGTTAACCGGCAGCCGGGGCGACGGGTACGATAATGCCGTGGGCAAGCCAACTTATAAATGGGCATCAACTTACGAGGGCGATACCATCGTTCGTTCATACGATATTTACATGAACATGCTAACCTATTCCACTTACCGGATGCTGGCTGCCATGAAGGGTGACAGCCCGAAAGCCCAAGAGTATTTCGGGAAGGCTGAAGAACTTGAAAAAAATATGAAATTTTTCTTCGAGACGGATAGCCTGTTGCCATCTTACGGCAAGCTCCTGAATAGACAAGGTGGCATGGTTATGTCAAAACCCTATGGAATGGACAGAACGGATTACCGTTGGGCCTTGTCCATTCCCCCTTTAACCCCTCATTACCCCCAGAAGTATAAACAATACCGGCAACAGTTGCTGAAAGATATGACTGCCAAACCCAAGGGTATCTTTATTTGTGCCTACAATGCCATTCTCACGAGCATGGACAATCTAATCCATGACGAGGACGAGATGATGGCGGCCCTGGATTACCTCGTGCCACAAAGCGTGAGGGCCGGGGAATATTTGGCCATGCCGTATACCATCCCCGAGCTGGTTGACGAGGAAGATGGGGATCCATTCCATGACGTACGACCGTTGGTGTATTCTATCGCCCCATGGCTTTCCGCGGTAACGAATTTTAGCCTGCACCGCTTGCCCTTCGGGATAGCCGCCAGGCCTACCAAATACATTAACAAACTGGACAATTACGCGTACAAGGACGCTTTACTTGACGTGGAATACACGGGAGAAGGCCAGATAAAGTCCCTCGTGCTGAATGGCCAAGTTTTAGAAAACACCTATCAAATCCCGGAATACAGGCTGCAAAAAGGGGAAAACAAGCTAAAAATACAATTGTCAGAAAACACCAAGATGTCGAATATCCTCGTGTCCTCTAACTTGAAATTGAATAATGTACAGGTTGGACAAAAGATCGCCTACGAACTCGTGGCCCATGGGAAAAACGTGTTGGCTTTCGCGAACCTGGACAAAAAAGCCACGATAATGGATAAAGCCGGGCAGCCCGTTCTTTACAAGAAAAAAGAAATGGACAACTTGGTTTACCTTTCTTTTCCCGGGCAAGGAAAAGTTACAGTTAACCTGGATTAACGATTATTATCTAAGTTGAGTGGTATGAACAGTCTCGTCCCGTACATGAAATGTCGGGAAAGTGAAAAAGCGATTTCCGGCAACTGGCGGATAACCCCGACTTTCTTATTAACAAACGCGATAATTTTTAAATTTGAACAATATGTTGGTAAAAGTTTTAGGCCAAGCGCCTAGGTAACCGATCAACCTTAATATAAACAAAATAACTCAATTTATGAAAAATTACTCATCAATAGCTGTTTTGGCGGGCATTGCTTTGCCATTCGCCGGTTGTAATCAAAATGCCGGGCAACCGGAAGAGGCGGCCAAGCCCAATATTATCTATATCATGACAGACGATTTGGGCTATGGCGACCTGGGCTGTTATGGCCAGGAAATTATCCAAACGCCGAACATTGACCAACTGGCCGGGGAGGGTATGCGTTTTACCCAGCACTACGGGGGCAACACGGTTTCAGCCCCTTCCAGGGCTGTGCTTATGACCGGTATGCACCCTGGACACGCGGAAGTGCGTGGCAACATGCAAATTGAACCATACGGGCAAATGCCATTGTCTGACACGGCCATTACCGTGGCCGAATTGGTTAAACAAGCCGGGTATACCACCGGGATTATTGGCAAATGGGGCATGGGCGTTGAAAATACCAGCGGGTTTCCCTTAGACCAAGGTTTTGATTTTTTCTATGGATACCTGGATCAAGTGCTTGCCCACAACTATTACCCGGAATATTTATGGCGAAACCGTGAGATCGAATACATGGACAACGAGGTTAAATACCTTGACTCTACCGCCTGGCACGATGGCCTGGGCAGTTACTCTACCAAGCAAGAGGACTACTCGCATGATTTATTTACCAAGGAAGCCCTTGGTTTTATCCAGCGGAACAAGGAAACCCCCTTCTACCTGTACCTGGCTTATACCATCCCGCATAATAACGGGGAGGCACCTTCGGGACAAAAAATGGAAGTGCCTGGTTATGGCCAGTACAAGGAGAAAGATTGGGCCTCGGACACCATGGGGTATGCCGCCATGGTTACCCGCATGGACAAGGATGTTGGCAAGTTGGTAAAACTTGTTGACAAACTCGGCTTAGGTGAAAACACCTTGATTATATTTACTAGTGATAACGGGCCTATGCAAGCCGAAATACATGGCCATACTGGCTTGTTTAACAGCAATGGCCCCTTGCGCGGAGCCAAGCGTGACTTGTACGAGGGGGGGATACGGATTCCTTTGATCGTGCGGTGGAAAGGAAAAATTAAACCCAATAGCGAGACCGATCATATTTCCGCGTTTTGGGATTTTTTGCCCACGGCTTGTGAAGTAGCAGGGGTAGAAGCACCTAGGCACACCGATGGCATCTCGTACTTGCCCGTGTTGTTCGGCAAGGAACAAGAAAAACACGAGGTGCTTTACTGGGAATTCCCCGCGCAAGGCGGAAAACAAGCCCTTCGCTATGGAAAATGGAAAGGAGTACGCAACGGCTTGCTGGAAGATCCAGGCGCACCCTTGGAATTATATGATTTAACTACCGATATTGGCGAAAGCAAAAATGTTGCTGAAGAATATCCCGGGGTGGCCAAGAAAGTGCTGGAATTGATGGACGAACAACACGTGCCAGACCCCAATTGGCCTTTGTTCAAGAATGAATTTGAATAGAAACATTTCTTTCTGAAGATATGTTTAATACCCCGGTTATGAGGTAAAAGTCTTGGCCGGGGCCTTTTTTTTAAGTTGTTATGATGGTTATTTGGTAGCTGGCAGTATCAACGATCCCAAAAAACTTAAATACGACCATTACAATTAACCGTCTGAGAATATGGGGCTACGGGCCACTTATTACTTGGTATATGAAAGTTAGGCCCAACAAGTTTACACTACCGCTTTTCCCCATTGTTTGAAGAACCGCACATTACAGTATCTGTCCCGATTATTCCATCGGGATGACCCGTACGCTGAGTGGTGCCTGCCTGACGGTCAGACAGGTGAGAGGTTCGCCGATAGGCTATGCGCCTATCGGCTGCCTACTCGATTGTGGTTTCGTGGTTTATGCTCCTATCTGTCCATTATATAAATCAGAAAGAGGAAAAATCAAGTCATAATCGTTCCAGTTTAAATTTCCATCAGTCAATGAAAAATTTGAGAACTTATTTTCATCTAAATATTTCTTAATCGAAGGATGAAGAGATTTAGATAAAAATGGCTTGAAATCAACGAGTTTCTCTTTTCCATCACTAAATTTTACACGAATTGCATAATCCGATAAATATTTTGCAGAATCAATTTTCAACTGATTAAATCCAGATTCTAAATCCTTATAGTCAACAATTATTCTCATTTTAATCTTTTTGTAATTTTCTCAAATTCAACATCCTTATGATAAACAAAATAGCTAATCCACTTTTCCACTATCTTGTCCGCAAATTTTTCAAGAAAAACCTCGAAATCTTTAAGGTCTTTCCCTTTTAGAGGTCTTGCTCCTGAAATATTTGTAATCTTTATCTCCGAAATCTCTCCGTTTATGATATAAAATTCTGCTTTACTTTCAAACTCTCCTTTTTTTGCATGAACATGAATCGGTTCGTGCTCAT
>CAZKIR010000029.1:0-16999 GCA_964552835.1 uncultured Bacteroidales bacterium | reverse complement strand
TCTTTGTACCACTCATTTTTTTTAAACCTCTTAATGGTGAGGATTTCATCCGATAGTTTTTATATCGATGAAACCAAGAAAATAGTGCTCGATTCGGTGTACGAGCAACAATTCCCAAAATTTGACCCGAACGATCACTTCAGGGTGGATAGGCCGAAGGAGACCGGCATGATCGTGGAATTGACAACCGACAATAAAGAAGCTTCCACCGAGCTATACCAACGGGTTGGGGCACTGCCCACGCGGCTCGAGTACGACAACAAGTACAATAACCCGCACCAACCCAACCAGAAGCTGATCGTGCCGGGTAACGGAAACGCGGTAACCGACTACCTCTTTTCTTACCTGGCCTATCCCAACGCCATTAATTACAAGCTGGAAGCCAGATCGGCCACTTTTACCATTTCCGATATATTTCCTGAAAAAGGTGGAAATTATGGCGTGGTAACACCTCATATTCGCGGGATTGATTTTACCGGGGGAACAACTTTTGAACTCCGGAAGGCAAACGATACGATTAAAGCCATGCACAATAACGTGGAGGACCTTACCAGCGCCTCGGCGCATTTTGACCTGCGGGAACATGACACGGGATATTACGACGTTGTGGCCATTCAGCCAGGCGGCAACGAGGCTGTCCTTGACAAAGGTTTTCTCGTGGATTCGGGGGGATTTGCCCAGCATTACGTGGAAGTGCTACAACCCTCGCTGGCTAGGCCCAACCGGGAAACACGGGTCAATATAATCTATGGAAACCGCGGTAGCGTGAACAGTTACGATGTTTGGCTGATCGTCGCCTTTGGGAACGATAGCCTGCAATCAGGTAACCTGGACGTGCATTTCATGGGCTCATCCCTTGACCAGTATTTCAATGACCCGGAAAACCACCCGAACCCACCTAATGACAGCAATATCGTGAATGCTGACGGGTTAAAACTGTTTGCCCTGCATTTCCCGGTACTTCCTGCCAAGGGGGAAGGTGATTTAACCTTTAACATAACGTCACGCACCGAAGATGAAACCTTTACCTTTGCCTTTCTTGCCCAGCAAGCCTTGAGCGATTTCAGCTTCTCGGGCCATTTGGACGATTTAGGCAGCATGGTAACCTTAAAAGAACTGGCCGCCCAGTTTTACAATGCCAGCAAACAAAAGCATACAGTTGCGAGAATTTCAACTACGAGAACATCAAGGGCGACTTGGTAAAATCGGTCAAAGCCACCGCCGAACGGGTACACCCGAACAAGATCATGACCCAGACCGGCTCGAAAATGACCACCAAGATCGCGAACCATTTTAAAGGAAAGGTAAAATCTGCTGCCAAGACGCATGGAAAAAAAGAGATGAAAAACTACCTGAAAAAGGAAAAAAGCTTTACCCAATCCGTGAGCGATTGGTTTACCAATACCAAAAACGAGGTAGACCCGACCACGGGCACGCCATGGGACAAGTACCTGGAAACAATTGATAAGTGCGTGAAAAACAGAGTAAAAGAAAAAAAATTAAAGGAGTGTATACGAATGGTGTATGATCCACAAGTGGATGAAAAAGTATACAAAATTTACCCGGATTGCTTGCCAGAGGACGAACAAAATGGCGGTAACGGGGGTAATGGCAATGGCGGCGATGGCGGCTGGCTCGACTGGCTATTCCCCAAGGACCCGAACAAGATCGTGGGGCCCACCGGGGTTACCGAGATGCGTTTTATCAAACCGCCTAAAACCATGGTATACAAGGTATTCTTTGAAAACATGCCCAGCGCGAAAGTGCCAGCAAAAGAAGTCATCGTTAACAATCCATTGCAAGAAGATTTACGCTTGCAAGATATGGAGCTGAAATCCATCGGCTTTGGCGATACAATCATAGCCTTGCCCGCGACCAATAGCATAGACAAAATCATTGACCTGGGGCCGGGTAACGGGAACAATAAACTACAAATTGTGGCCGGTTTAGACGTGATAAACTCTGAAGCCTTCTGGAGGCTCACGACGATCGATCCTTCCACGGGCCAAAAACCGGCCGATCCGGCCAGCGGGTTTTTGCCGTCAAATGATAGCACTGGCCGGGGCGAGGGTTTCGTGAAATATCAAATTACCCTGGAAGATGACGTGCAAGCTGGCACCAAGATTAGCAACCAGGCCACCATTACTTTTGACCAGGCACAGGAAATCCAAACTAACACCTGGACCAACGTGGTATCTGGCTCTAAACCACTGAGCGCGGTTAAAAGTCTTCCCGCGAAGATGGACACAACCGTCTTTACCGTGGAATGGGAAGGCTTCAGTGGCAACAAATTTGGCACGGGGGTGAGTTATTACGATATCTTTTATGCCAAAAACGACAGCACTTACCAACCCTGGATTACCAGCACAACGAAAAACCAGGCCCAGTTTACCGGGCAAAGGGGCAATACCTATGATTTTATCAGTATTGCTTTTGCTGAAGACGGCACCCGGGAAACCAGGCCAAGTACTGCCGATGCATCAACGGCTATCAAAAAACAAGAAGATGAGGATGATGATGGAGATGATGGAGATGGTGACGACGATGGAGAAGGTGACGGTGACGATGATGGAAATGGTGATGATGGTGATGGAGATGGTGATGGAGATGATGGAGATGGTGATGGAGATGATGGCGACGGGGACACCGGCGTGAAGGAAGAAAACCAAACCACGCCCATTTTCACCATTCAACCCAACCCATTAGACGGTCGAACCAAAGTTACTATCGTGTTGGAAAAACCCGGTAGGATGAAACTGGACATATATACCCGAATGGGCGTGAAAACCCTTAATTTATATAATAACCGTAAACCAGCCGGTAAGCACGAGTTTTTCTTTCATGCCAATCAATTGCCAGAACAAGGGATTTACTTGATCCGACTGGTAACAGAAGAAGAAAGGCTGACCAAGAAATTCTCTTACATGAAATAAAATTGGCTTAATTTATTATACCGGTAAAATTAAAGACAGCCTGTTTGCCTAAATTGTCCAGGCAGGTAGGCTGTCTGATTTTTAGACTTGGTGTTTTCTTCCCGGGAACGCTATAGATATTAAGGGTTCACATAAATTTTCCGGCTTTATATTTAGCGGATGGTTTATTCTAACTATTGAGAGCGAATAAGAAAACTAGTATTTTTATATAAATATTCTATCAAATAAATGCACGAATATTAAATACCATGTACTACAGGAAAAATGATCCATTCGGGATCACGAATTAACTTTCCATGCACCCGGGTTCGTTTTCCTCCTGGAACAAGCTAGTAATACATGCGACAGAATACTGTTTTCCCAGGACATACACGATATCCCCGGCCAGGATTTTATCGTTGGCCATGGGGTTTGGGATGGTTTCCTCCCCTCGCCGGATAGCCAGGATGTTCACGCTAAAATTTTTTCGCAAGCCCAGTTCACCGATGGTTTTGCCCACGATAGAGGCTGCCGGGTAAACTTTCAGGCTGGATATTTCAATATCGGGCACTTGTATTTTTAAATCCTTCAAGGTAGTGTCTTCCACGTTCAAGCCGCGGAACATCTCGTACCCATCGGCCCGTATTTCGGCTATCAATTTCTCGATATCGGCCTTGGGGATCAAGTATTTTGACAGCACGCGCGAGAAAATCTCGACCGAAGTTTCAAATTCCTCGGGGATTACCTCGTTGGCCCCCGCCTTGTACAAGTCCTCTACATCAGACAGGTAGCGGGTACGGATTATCAGGTGTGCCTTGGGGTTCAATTGTCTTACCAGTTCGGTTACCCGATAGGTAGTGGGGCTATCGGCCAGGCTCACGGTAACCACCTCGGCATTCTCGATTTTCACGAAGCGGAGCATGTTCTCTTGGGTAGCATCCCCGAAAACAATCGGTTGGCCATTGGCCCTTTCTTCCACTACCAGGTCGGGATCTGAATCCAGGATAAGGTAAGGGATTTTTGCCATTTGGGCCGCCTTGGCGATATTTCGCCCGTTTATACCCATCCCAATGATGATCAAGTGATTTTTAATATGATAAACAGGCTCGTTATGAACAGGCCTCATCCCTGTTACCAGTTTTTCAGGGAGTGGTAATTTCATGAGAAGATGGCTAACACGGGGCGCAAGCAAGATGATAAACGGGGCAAAAGCCATGGTAATCACGGCCACGGCAATAAAAAGCTGATAATAATCCTGTCCCAGCAGTTCATAATCCATCCCAATTTTTGACAAGATAAAAGAAAATTCGCCCACCTGGCTTAACGCGAGGCCTATTATCACCGTTGTACGGAAAGGAAACCCCAGTACGAAAGCAACAAAGCCCGAGATAGTGGTTTTTACCAGGATTATCCCCATGGCAATGCCCAACACCAGGAGAAAATTGCCCCAGAAATAACTTAAGTCCAGCAACATACCGATAGAAACGAAAAAAAAGCTAGTAAAAATATCCCGGAAAGGAATGATATTCCCGAACGCGTGGTGGCTATATTCTGATTCAGAAATGGCAAGTCCGGCCAGGAACGCGCCCAGCGCAAGGCTTAGGCCAAGTGCCGAGGTAAGCGAGGCCACGGCAAAACCAATAACGAAAATGCTTAACAAGAACAATTCACGGCTACGGACACGGGCTATCTGGTGCAGCAAGCGGGGCATGACCCACTTGGCCAGGAAAAAGGTGAACCCGATGATAAATACCACCTTGGCCACCAGCCAGCCCACGTCGCCCCATACATTTTCTGACTGCCCGGCCAGTATAGGAACGAAAAGGATCATGGGCACGATGATAAGATCCTGGAATATCAATATGCTAACCGAGGCTTTCCCGTAAGGGGTGGAAATCTCAGATTTTTCCTGGATCATTTTTAACACCACGGCCGTGCTGCTCAGGGCAACCAAAAAACCCATGAACAAGGCTTCAGAAAAATCACGGCCCAAAAACCGCACGAGGAGGTAAGTAAACAAAACAGTAAGGCTTACCTGCAAGCCCCCGCCCAGGAAGACAGCCCGTTGTGACCGGACCAGGTTTTTTAATGAAAATTCTATCCCGATGGTAAAAAGCAAAAGGACCACCCCAAGCTCGGCCAGGATCTCGATCTCGTGAACGTTCTCGATAAATCCAAAACCATGGGGACCAGCCAGGATACCCGTGATAAGAAACCCGATGATAGAAGGCATTTTCATCCTGTGAAAGAGAAATATTACCAGGGAGGCAAGGGCAAAAATAATTAATATGTCTTCAAGCAAAAGTATCTCCATAATTTCCGCGCTTTTCCCTTCAAAAATACGTTATTTTGCTTTTCTATAAAAATGCAGGTTTTAAGTTCCCATTTAATGCACCTGTTTAAATTACAAGAATAACCCCTTCATTTATGGCGGGGGATATGGTAAAATTTCTTTTTCTTGAAGTTAAAACCATGGACAAACAAATTGATATTATTATTACTGGAGACGGTTCGCACTCGCTCATGGAAAAAGGGCTTAACGAACCATACCATTCCCTGAAAGGGGCCTTGAGCGAATCCCTGCACGTGTTTATTGAAAAAGGGCTTAAGGCATGCCAAAAACAGGAAATAAGGCTGTTGGAAATTGGCTTTGGCACAGGGCTAAACGCCTTGCTGACCTTCCTGGAAACAGAAAAGAAAGAATTTGAAGTTTGGTACGATAGCATTGAAAAGCATCCCCTTCCCGTTGAAATGGCCAAGGAACTAAATTACCCGCGACAAATAGGGGTGTCACCTGAAATTTTCAAGAAATTTCACGAAGCCCCTTGGAACGAGCGGGTGGCCCTTAACCCTAGGTTTTATTTAAAAAAAATAAAAGCCGATTTACTTAGTTGGGAAACCCGGGCTAAATATGACCTGGTTTATTTTGATGCATTTTGCCCTGATCGGCAACCTGAAATGTGGGAAAAGCCCATTTTCCTGAAAATTTATGAACATATGGTAGCGGGGGGCATCTTGGTAACCTACTCGGCCAAGGGAAAGATAAAGCGGCTGTTAAAAGAGGTGGGGTTTCTTGTTGAAGCCCTGCCTGGCCCGCCCGGTAAAAGGGAAATGACAAGGGCTGTTAAAAAAAGCCAATAAATTTTTTGTAACTATTTCTAATGAATAAGGTACAATAAAAAATCGTGTTCACTATAAATTGGATGAATGAAAACCCAATTTGCCCGTTTTATTTATATTTTCTTCCTGTTATGCAATCAAGGAGCTTTTGCACACTATGGCAACAGCCATGTTTTGCAAGATGGAATGGCAAGCATGCCGGACACAAGTAAAGAAATTAAACTGGTTAGCTTAAACGGTGAATGGTATTTCGTGCCAGGCAACTTTTTACCAGCTTCCAGTTCTTGGGCCGAGCTTGTTCAAGAAGAAAAAATAAAAGTCGATGTACCAGGCATATGGAACAACCAGATCAATAATTCTACACGAGAAAAAGGGCAAGGCTATGGCACCTTTTTTATCCTGGTACACCTGAACAGCTGGCAAAACAAAGAATTAGCCGTGCATACCTTATCCACGGGAACAGCCTCGAATTGGTACGCAAACGGAAACTTAATTGCCCGTTCAGGTAAAGCAGGTAAAACAAAAAGTTCCACAACACCTTCATACCATTCTGTAACGGGCACCTTTAAAGTGAGCACGGATAGCCTTTTATTGGTCGTTCACGTGTCCAATTTTCATCACCGCAAGGGGGGGATATGGAAACCCGTTACCTTGGGCCAGGCAAAAAACGTGAAAAAAAAACACGCGCTTGCCCTCGGGTTTGAATTTATATTTTTCGGGGCCATCCTGTTTATTGGCCTAAACCACTTGTTAATCTTTTTTCAACAAAAGCGGTACAAATCAGGCTTATTTTTTAGCATTTTATGCATATTGGTCGCCGTTCGCGTGGTTTTTACTGGTGAACGGATCGCGTATTTCCTGAATCCCAACATTTCCTGGGACATACTGATACGAATGGAATATTTAAGTTTTTACCTGGCCGCACCAGTATTTTTCCTTTACACCTATTTTTTGTTTCCCCGCGACCTTAAAAAATGGCCTGGATACACTTTTGTTGCTTTTGGTATACTTTTAGGAGGGGCATTTTTTTTCATTCCTGTCCAGGTTTTTACCAGGACCCTCGTGCCTTATCAACTTCTTTGCCTGGGTTTGGCGGTGTATGCTTTGGTTATGCTTTTAAAGGCCATTAAAAAGGGCCGTGTAGGGGCAGGTTTTTTCCTGGTCAGCTTATGTATATTCTTAGCCACCTTTTTAAACGACATCCTTTACCATCACGAGATTATCTCTACAACCAACTTGACCCAAACCGGCTTTTTGCTTTTCATCTTCTTCCAATCGTATTTTTTATCTTCCCGCGCTAACCGACAAGCAAACCTGTCGATCAAGTTGGCCAGGGATTTGGAAACCATCAACCAGAACCTGGAAAACGTGGTAGAGGCCAGGACATTGGAAACCAGCTTGCAGAAAGAAACCCTCGAGGAAAAAAACAAGGAAATGCGGGACAGTATCAATTACGCGAAAAGAATCCAAAAAGCTATCCTGGCACCGCCCTTGAAAGTTAAAAAGTACTTTGATGATTTCATGATCCTTCACCAACCCAGGGATATCGTAAGCGGGGATTTTTACTGGATACGGGAAACAAGGGATCATCTATTATGGGCCGTTGGGGATTGCACGGGGCATGGCGTGCCAGGGGCTTTCATGAGCCTGTTGAGCTATAATTTTTTGGACGAAACGCTTAACCGGTTTTTCATGCACAAGGGGGATAACGAGCTATTAAACCCGGCCAAGGTGCTAAACATGTTGCGAAAAAAAATTATTAAAGCCTTTGGCCAACATGTTGATAACCCGGAAAGTACCTCAGGGCTCGATGTAGGCCTCTGCATGTTAAACAAAGAGAACCGGACATTAGAATACGCGGGGGCCAATATTTCCGCTTACATCATAACCGGCCCGGACGTGATACCAGACCTTGATCACAGGAATTTTGTAATCGAGAACCACGAGGAAGGCAACCGCGTACTCGTGCAAATAAAAGGGGATAAAATGCCAGTGGGCTATTACCTGGTGCATGATAATTTTAAAAACTACCAGTTCCAGTTAAAAAAAGAAGATGTTGTATACATGTTCACGGATGGCTACGCAGACCAGTTTGGTGGGCCAGATAACAAGAAATTCATGCTGCCAAGGCTTCGGAAGTTATTGTTAAAAATATACCCGAAAAGCATGCGCGAACAGAAAGCTACCCTTTACCAAACAATTAAAAAATGGCGGGGAAAAGGCCAGGAACAAATTGACGACATCCTGGCCTTCGGGATAAAAGTATAGTTTTCACTAGTATCCAAATAAAGATATACAGGTCTGTTTTTTCCAGATATAAATCAGGTATATTATTTAGCCAACGCTTAAATTTTTGGGCTCCAACTTTTTTTATATTTATTATTAAGTAGCTATCCAAGGCAGCCCGTTAACGGGATAATCCAGGTGAAAAAAACAATTCGGGTCATGCCCACTATGCGCGGTTGCTAAATATTAATGCAAACAAAATGCCAGGCTCCAGGTTATGAACTATAAATAATGTTAAAAAACACAGTATGATTTTTCATGATAAAAAGAAGGTTCCTTTCAACTTGATTTGAATTTTCAGAAATAATTACCTATCATTGCGGTTCTTTTTTGTAGGAGCATAAACAATTTTATAAATATCCAACTATGAGCAAAACATACAAAATCGCTGTACTCCCGGGCGACGGGACGGGTCCGGAAGTAGTAAAAGAAGGCTTGAAGGTGCTAAATGCTGCTTCGGCCAAATAC
The DNA here is from genome assembly GCA_964552835.1 of uncultured Bacteroidales bacterium. Taxonomy (GTDB): domain Bacteria; phylum Bacteroidota; class Bacteroidia; order Bacteroidales; family CAYFUP01; genus CAZKIR01. The sequence continues at coordinate 8,213 of CAZKIR010000029.1, read as the reverse complement.
GGGTTTAAACTGGATTTAACCGAATTTGACTTTGGTGGCGATCGCTACCTTAAAACAGGAGAAGTGTTGCCAGAATCGGCCCCCGGTGATCTTCGCCAATTTGATGCCATATACCTTGGTGCCATTGGACATCCCGATGTAAAACCCGGTATCCTTGAAAAAGGCATCTTGCTAAAATTAAGGTTCGAACTGGATCAGTATATCAACCTTCGTCCCGTGAAACTATATCCTGGCGTGGAAACCCCTTTGAAAGACAAGGGCCCTGAGCATATTGATTACGTGGTAGTACGCGAAAATACCGGTGGTTTGTACACCGGCATTGGCGGGTTCACCATGAAAGGCACCCCGGACGAGGTAGCCGTGCAAAGCATGGTATACAACCGCCACCAGGTGGAAAGGTGCTTACGCTTTGCTTTCGAGTACACCAAGAAAAGAAACAAGGACAACACCTTGGCCCTTTGTGGGAAAACCAACGTGTTGACCTACGCTTATGACTTGTGGGAAAGGGCTTTCCACGAGATTGGCGAAAAGGATTACGCGAATATCCGCAGGGATTATTACCACGTGGACGCGACATGCATGTGGATGGTGAAAAACCCCGAATGGTTCGACGTGATCGTGACCGGCAACATGTTTGGCGACATCATTACCGACCTGGGCGCCATCACCCAAGGCGGCATGGGCATCGCGGCCGGAGGGAACATTAACCCAGAGGGCGTAAGCATGTTCGAGCCCATCGGTGGTTCGGCACCCAAGTACACGGGCAAAAACATCATTAACCCCTTGGCAGCTATCGCTTGCGGTGCCATGATGATGGATTACCTGGGCGAAACAGAAGCCGCCAATGCCATCGAGAAATCCATCATGGACGTAACAGCAAACAAGTTAAAAAGCATGGGCGCTGGGCGCATGGGCTACTCAACCCCAGAAGTAGGCGACCTGGTAGCGAAAGGACTTTAAAAGTTCCATGCCCATCAAGCCAAGGTATTTGAGACTTCGTGCCAGGTTAAGTGGCGAAACAAACCAAATATACAATATCAAAAAAACCCGGTGCAAAAACACCGGGTTTTTTATTTTCCTTCAGAAAATCTTATTAACCTAAATAAGCTTTTAATAGTTTATTTTTTGAACTGTTCCGCAAGTGTTTAATACCTTGCTCTTTGATTTGGCGGATGCGTTCACGGTTCAGCCCCATGCTCTCGCCAATTTCTTCAAGCGATTTTTGGCGCTGGCCAATGCCGTAATAAGCCTCGATCACTTTACGTTCTTTTTCAGGAAGTACGGACAAGGTCCTTTTTACTTCTTTTTTCAAAGAATCGCGCAACAATTCAGAATCTGCCACGGGTGATTCCTTGTTCTCGATCACGTCAAGTAAGCTATGGTCTTCACCATCGGCAAAGGGTGCATCAACAGATAAAGGCCTGCCGGATAATTGCATAACTTTTGTTACCTTATCTTCTGTCAAATCTACTTTTTCTGCTAATTCATCAGTAGAAGGTGCCCGCTCGTTTTCTTGCTCCAACTGGCTGTAAGCCTTGTAAATCTTGTTTAACGAACCTACCTTGTTCAGGGGCAAACGCACCAGCCTGGATTGATCGGCGATGGCTTGCATTATCGACTGGCGAATCCACCATACCGCGTATGATATAAACTTGAACCCGCGGGTTTCATCAAATTTCTCGGCAGCTTTTATCAAACCCAAGTTTCCTTCATTAATCAAGTCGGGCAAACTCAATCCCTGGTTTTGGTATTGTTTTGCCACCGAAACAACGAACCTCAAATTGGCCTTTGTTAATTTTTCCAACGCGGTTTTGTCCCCTTTCTTTATCCTCCTTGCCAATTCTACCTCTTCATCAGGGGTCAATAACTCGTGCTTGGCAATATCCTGTAGATATTTTTCAATCGAAGCACTCTCCCGGTTGGTAATTGATTGTGTGATTTTTAATTGCCTCATGTTCCCTCTTTTTTAACTAATTCCCTCAAAATGAATAAACAATATCTATTATGATTTGTTTAAAATATTATTCCAAAAACACTAACTAAAACGTGATTTTTTAAACGGCTTGCAAAAATATATATTTTTTCCTCAATTCCAATTTTTTAATCACTTTAATCAAGCGCGATTATACATTATTTTTTAACTCGTGTCAAGTCTTTTGCCCTAGTTTTTTCCATAAACGATCAACAAACACGATTTATTACATTCAATTCTCCCGTTTTTTCTTTCCACTTTACCGTTCCTTACACCACTTTCTTGATAATGTAATTGGAGTTCAAAATATGCAAAGCCCCCATGTACGAAAGCCTGAACGGGATCAAGTCGCCTACTTTATACTTGGGTTTTTTCGTCCCGAGATCCATCACGATCATATCTGAACTTGCCCCAGAAAATTCCAGGTTCTTGTCATATGGTTCAATATATTTCGTATCGATATCCAATAAACCAATGTCCAGGATAGCCCTATACGTTAATTTTCCGTAATCGGTTTCATCAAATTCCTTTAATTCGCCTGCAACATTCGTACCAATCTCACCAGAAGGCACCACGGGTTTTTCTGTTAGCTCGATAATTTCAGCGTAAAGCTTAAATATATCGGTCTCCATGCCCTTTATTTTTTTTCCGGTAAACAAATCGTTCCCGAAAAAGAGGGTCTCCCCTACCCTGAAATGGCTAATGCCTTTCGGGAGTATCCGTTTGGTGATCAACGGAATGGTTACCGAAGATCCCCCGCTTACATAGGGGATATTCCGTTTAAACTTGCATTCGATCAGTTGTTCGTAAAGGCAAAGCTGGATCAATTTGTCCTGGTTGGGCATTACACCGTTCAGGCAATTTAAATTGGTGCCAATACCCAATACCTCGATGTTGGGAAGATCAAAAATCCGGGCATAAAAATCAATTAACTGCTCTCCCATTACACCTTCGCGCAAGTCGCCCATCTCTATCATGATAATTACTTTATGGCTTACCCCTTGTTTCTTGGCTTCTTCGGATAAAAGCTGAATGGTATAAAATTCCGTGTTAAAACTAATATCGGCATATTGCACCACGCTCTTGATGCTACGTTTGGCAGGGGGTTTAATATATACTGTTTCTATGCCGGGGTCAATAGATTTCACAGATTTGAGGTTACTGATCCGGGAATCTAAAATCTGGTTGGTACCCAGGTCTATCACTTCTTTTAAGAACGTTTTGTTGCCGCATAACAACTTGGCAACAACCCCCCATTTTATGTCATTTTGAATAAAAATATTATTCAAAAATTCATAATTGTGCCGGAGTTTTTCCTTGTGTAACTCGATGTATGCCATGATACTGGTTTTAGTTAACTACAATTCTTTTTATTTTTGCAGGTAAACGCGTAAGCAATGCATAGTTCAACTGGTTATTGAACTCGCTAAAAGAGGCCACGGTAATGCGGTTTTCGTCTTGCTTTCCCATCAAGACCACCTCGTCGCCGGTTTTCACGTTGTCAAGGTGCGAGATGTCCACGATCATCATGTTCATGTTTACCAGGCCAATCACCCCGGCCCGATGACCGTTCACGAGAACGCGGCCCTGGTTGCTGAGCGAGCGGCTATAGCCCGCGGAATAACCCACCGGGATCACCCCGATCCGCATGTCTTCCTGGGCCAGAAAAGAAGTTCCATAGCTTACAAATTCACCGGTTTTTACTTCTTTGATGGTCATGAGCCAGCTTTTCCACTTGATAACTTGCTGCAAGGGATCGTTCTTGTCCTTGTTTTTCGAGATAAACTGGATAAATACCTCCCGGCTGCTCCAGAAGCCGTATTGCATGATGCCAATACGCACCATGTCCATCCGGGTACGGGGGTAACTAAACGCGGCCGCAGAACAAGCCGTATGCCGGTACAAGGGGATAATCCCTTCTTTTTTAAAGAAATCGCAAATACGTTGAAATTTATTTAATTGCCTCACGATCCGCAAATGGTTGGCAATGCTCTCGGCCCCGGCCAGGTGGGTACAAATTCCCGCCACGAAAATATGTTGCCGGTTTTCTTTCAATATATTGATCAAACGGTTCATTTCCTTTCGGGAATATCCCGTGCGGTTCATTCCTGTCTCTACTTCTATATGGATTTTCGCGGGTTTTTTCAAAATTTCAGCGTATTGAATGGCTTTTCGTACACGTTCGATGGTAAACACGAAAAACTCAACCTCGTGATCAATAGCCCACCGTAAATCATGGTCCTGCATCCAACCCATAACTTGTATATCAGTTTTAGTCGCGCTCACGCGATAAACCCGCCTTGCCTCATCGGCACTAAATACCGAAAAATGATTGATGCCGCTCGATTCGGCCAGTGGCACGAACTGTTCTATCCCGTGGCCATACGCGTTGGCTTTTACCACGGAGCTTACCCGCGAACCTTCCATTTGTTCCTGGATAAACCCAAGGTTGTTTTCCACTGCCGTACGGCTAAGTTCAATGATGGAAGTCCCGTCCATTAGTCATTTTTCTTGTTAAACAATTGGTCCAGAATGGAAATATACATTTTAATGCCTGTTTCCAGGATATCATCCGGGAAATCATAATCCGGGTTGTGCAAGGCCGGCTGGCAGGCACCTGCCCCAAGCCCAAAAAGTGCACCTGGATACCCGAGGGTAAAATGGGCAAAATCTTCTGACCAGGGGAATGGCACTTTCTTTTCCACGATTTCAAGCTTGTTTAGGGTGGCTGCCTTTCTAATAACATCCACCATGGCTTGATTGTTTTCGGTTGCCGGAAATACTTCTTCCCACTGAAGGTGACAGGAAAGCTTTTCACGAGCACAGTTTTCCTTCACGATCCGCGTGAAATGCTTTTTCAGTTTTACCATATCCTGGTTGTCAAAAGCCCTTAAGGTGAACCTGAGTTCGCCATCGCCCGCCGAGGTACCAAAGGCTATCCCGCCCAGGCGGGCATGAACGGGAGTAATTAACACATGATCGGAAAAGCCGGTAAAGGATTCCTCGATTTCCCGTGCCTGCTGGATTAATCCGGCTATCGCGTAAGCCGGGTTTATCCCCTTGCGCGGTTCGCCCGCGTGAGACGTTTTCCCGTGAAGGAAAATTGACATGCCGGCTGACGCGCCCGAAAACACCCCTTCGCGTACCACGATGGTATTTTTCCCGTATCCCGGCAAGTTATGCAAGGCAAACACGTGATCGGGCTTTATAGCTTGAAAATTCTTATCGAGCATGACCTCCCTGGCACCTTGCCCGGTTTCTTCAGCCGGCTGGAACAACAGGATAACTTTTCCCTTGGCAGGACGGTTATTCCCGAGCCACCGGGCCAGCCCCAAAACCATGGCCATGTGCCCATCATGTCCGCACACGTGGGATATCCCAGGGTTTCGGGAGGCATGGTCGATGGCATTTATTTCTTGAATGGGCAAGGCATCCAGCTCGCACCGGAAAAGTACGGAAGGCCCGCGACCACCTGCACCATAAACCGCCGCTAGTCCAGTATTGGCAAGGGGGGCTATAATTTGATCCGGGCTGTTTTTTTCAAGTTCTTCCCGGACAAAGGTGGATGTCCCGTGCTCGTGTCCGGATATTTCAGGGTATGAATGAATATGTTGCCGGATATTTATTAATTCTTTTGATACTATCAAAGGAAAACCTATTTTTTCAGGCGCATTTCAAGGTACTTGTTTTCAAATCCTAGTTTTTCATAAAGGTAACGGGCGGGATTATGGGGCTCCACGTGCAAGGCTATGTCGCCATCGGCAAGATCCAAGGCCTTGCTCATAAGTTGTTTACCAATACCCTTGCCCCGTAAGTCGTTTCGCACGGCGATGTATACCAAAATATTTTCAGGGATATAACCTTCCATGCCTGTACGGTTAATGACCACGATGCCTTGTATTTCATCGTTTTCTTTTCCAATCAACACGAAGCCCCCGTGCGTGGGTTTTTCCTTCAGGGCAAAAGCGATGGCTTTGCCGATGTCTTCCTTGGTATCGCCAAATTCATCCAGGTACTGGTGCAAGAAAGAAACTATTTCTTCTTTTTCCAGTGCAGATGTCTGGTTTATTGAATTATAAATATCAAAATCCATGGTTATTCTATGTATTAGGTTTGGAAAATATCAAATTGTTTCCACGCGACAAAATTAACAAGAATTCTTGTTAACGGCAAATAAAATTGTTATCTATTTATTTTGTAGACATTTACATATCTTCCTCAAAAGTAAGCAAAGGCAAAGCATCAAGTTTTTCAATATCCAGGTACCCGATGATCAAATCCAGGGAACGTTCTACCTCCTCGATTTTTTTATCGGGCAACTCTTCCAGTCCGCTGGAAAGACGTTCGTGCAAAAGGGGCGGCACGCTTTTTAACAGTTTTTCGCCCCGTGAGGTAAGGGAAATATAGGTAGTGCGCTTGTCTGCCTTCTTGGGCAGCCGGGCGATACAGCCCTTTCCCTCGAGCCGGGAAATAATCCCGGTCACGGTGCTCGAGTTCAGGTTCATGTAATCCCTTACCTCTTTTTGGGTTGCCTGAAAATTCTCGGAACGGTACAGGTAGTCCATGCACAAAACTTGCGGGATGCTTACCCCGTATTCTTTTTGTATCCGCTTGGATTCTAAATTAATCGACCGGACAATTTTCCGGATTTTAATCAAGGTTTTGGTCGCGTCCATTTTTCTGAAATTTTTCTGGTAGCAAAAAATGTAAAACCACGAAGGTGAGCAATGAAGTTACTATACCAAACAAGTTCGGTTCCAGGCCTAACGGCATTTCCAGGTCGAAAGCCACCAGGGAGATGGTGGTGCCCCCGCCCAGCAACATGGCCCAGAATGCGGCCATAGGCTTGGGGTTTTTCCAAAACAGCCCGCCCAGCACCGGGATAAACAGGCCTGATACCATAAAGGCATAGGAATAGAGCATTAATTCAAGCACGTTGGTCATTTTTAGGGCAATAAACAAGGCAAAAATGCCGATGCCCAGGGTAATAAACTTGGAAACCCGCAGCAGGCGGACATCGGTTTTGGACGAGAACAAGCGGCCCAGGATATCGGTGAGCACGTTGCCGGAAGCCGCCATCAGGCAACTATCGGCGGTGGACAAGATGGCCGAAAAATAGGCCGACAACATCAAGCCCATCAGGCCCACGGGCAAGACTTGCCGCAGCAACATGGGCAAGCCCATCTCTGCATCCAACTCACAACCCGCGGGATAGCCCAAGCCAGCAAACATGCCCGTTTCAAAGGCAACCCGGGCAAACAGGCCCAACATCACACCCATGAAAGCCATGAAAGGGTACTCGAAAAAACCCGCGATAAACCAGGCCTTTTTGGCCTTTTTCTCGGAAGCCGTGGCGTAAATCCTTTGGTATAAGGTCATGCCCACGAACCAGATGGGCACGATGGTCACGAACCAGTTTAAAAAAGTTTGCCAACTGAGGTTGTTGAACGCGAAAAACTCGCCCGGCAACACCGATTTTACCACTTCCATGCCGCCCACGGCAAAATATGCCACGGGGATGCCAATAAAAATCAAACCGCCAATCAGGATCATCCATTGCACGGTATCGGTATAAATAACCGCCTTGAGCCCACCCAGCACGGTATAAATAATGGCAATCGCGCCCATGATGATCAAGGCTTGCTGTATGGATAAATCAATAAAGGTGGCAGATGCCAGCTTGGCGCCTGCCAGCAATTGCGAACTGGTGAACCCGGTGTAGCCTATGGCAGAGATAATCCCGGCCAGGAAGGCGACCTTTTTATCGTAAAATGACTCGAAAATTTGCGGGAAGGTGAACAATTCCACTTTCGCGGAAAGCTTTTTGATCCGGGGGATCAATATCACGGCACTGAGCCACGCACCCACCAAGCCGGTAAACAACATCCACGAACCGGAAATCCCGATAAGGAAACCCAAGCCCCCCAGGCCGATAGAAAAGCCTCCGCCCACGTCAGTGGCCACGACCGAGAGGCCCACGTGCCAGCTTTTCATGGAACGGCCGCCCACGTAATAATCCGAAACATCCTTGTTGCGCTTGTGAAAAAAAAAGCCGATGCCAAGCATGACAAGGATGTACACGATGAATATAGACAGGTCGATAAAATGCATAATACCGTTTTAAAAAGTTTCTACGCGACAAATTTAATGAAAAAAGTTTTTCCTACTTTCGCGCAAAGCGAGATGAAAATGCATAAAATATCAATAGGGGTTTACATTAGCATCGTGTTGGCCGTATTGT
>CAZKIR010000028.1:15597-17164 GCA_964552835.1 uncultured Bacteroidales bacterium | reverse complement strand
TCAAGAAAAAAAGCAAGGCCAAATACCACCAAAGCAATTCCCCCGGCTGTACTTAACGCGTTTGCCAGCGGAACGCTTAATATAAGTGTTTGAAAAATTACAAGGTATAAGATGATAAATGCTACAGAGCTAATCTGTTCTTTTACCCTTACCCATGCATATTTCGATAGCATAGATATCGATTCTCCTAGTGGTATTTTTATCTTTTTTCTCATTTTGGCCCAAATTTCTTTACTCCAAATATATTATTTTTTTTTTCATTATAACAAGAGTTTTTTTTCAGGCTTGTTTTAATGGTTTTTTTAATCAATTCAGGATATCATCTTTTATATCCATTTGTTACTATTTTATCTTTTATTGGCCAATAAATTGTCTCCATGTCCAATCGGGATGGAACATCCTTAATAAACATGGCTGCACGTGTTATTTTTTTATCATGGGTTTTTCATTTCAAACCTTGAGTTGGCGCATTTAGAAATATTAAAGAAATGGGTAAGTTTCACCCGACTAAATATTATCTTTGCCTATCTAAATTGATAGTGAATAATGATTCGAATTGATATCTTGACAATTTTTCCTGGTTTTTTTCATGGTCCCTTTGACCTTTCAATTATCAAAAGGGCACGGGAAAAAGGCCTTGTCGACCTTCATATGCATGACATACGGGATTACGCGGCCGATAAGCATCAGCGAGTTGACGATTATGCTTTTAGCGGCGAGGCCGGGATGGTAATGATGATCGGGCCTATTGCCCGGGCTATCGAGCAATTGCAAGGCGAACGTCAATATGACGAAATACTTTATACCAGTCCCGATGGCCAGCAGTTTAACCAGGGAATGGCCAATGAATTTAGTATGAAAAGGAATTTTATCATACTATGTGGTCATTACAAGGGGGTAGACCACCGGGTACGCGAACATTTTATTACCCGGGAGGTTTCTATCGGGGATTACGTGATGACAGGGGGCGAGCTGGCCGCGGCGGTTATTGTCGATTCAGTCGTGCGGCTGGTCCCGGGCGTGATTTCAGACAGCACCTCGGCCCTGAACGACTCCTTCCAGGACAATTTGCTTGCCCCCCCTGTATACACGCGGCCTGCTGAATTCAGGGGATGGAGAGTGCCTGGCGTGTTGCTTTCGGGCAACGACAAAGCCATCGAGGAATGGAAAGAAGAACAATCCCTGGAAAGAACAAGAAAACTACGGCCTGATTTATTGGGGTAATAGGTGCCGGGTGTCAGGACTATTATAAGAAAGGTATAAACCTTTCGCCCAACTTTTATCTGCAGATTGCAAGGCTAAATAGTGCCGCTACCCTAGTTTGCATCACGGTGGCAGATGCCAGCATAAGGGCAGTACATGCAATTTTCCTGGTTTGTTGTCTGGGCAAATGATTTATTTGGGTCAAATATTTCACCAACAAGTTCCTGAAGGTACCCTTGGAATTCTTCAAGGATACCAGGGATATTCATTTGGTTGATCCCGGTTTTGAGTTCGGTTAGAAACAACAGGGGATCGGCTTGGTTGCTATACAAGTTGGGAATGGAATATAATTGTGGGGTGGCCG
>CAZKIR010000028.1:14714-15587 GCA_964552835.1 uncultured Bacteroidales bacterium | reverse complement strand
TGGTCTTTACCGGATTGTTGAAAGGCCAGGGTATAAAATAATAGCTGGAACGCGGCCTTGTTTAAGCCTTCGGCGTTAGGCGAGAAGAGTTTTTCTGTTGACGGGAACTTGGCCTTGTCTTGTCCTGTCTTGTAGTCTATTACCCGGAACTCTTCCCCTAGCTTGTCAATACGGTCTATCTTGCCACCTAACCTTACCTGGCCCTGCCTGGTTTTCATCGTGAAAAATAATTCTTCTTCTAACGAAACCGGTGTAAACGGTGCTTTCTTGCTGTCAAGCATTAACAAGCCTTCCATGTATTTTTTCAGGATGCCTTGTATCACGATGTTCTTTCCCTCGATAGGGATATCTTTTTCCCCGGTGTTTTTAAAAAATTCTTGTTGAAAGCCCTGGTAAATGATTTGGTCGATAAGGCCTTTGTCTTTTAACAAGCCATGCAGGGTGTCCTTATCAATTTTGTTTCCCTGGTAGGGCTTGTACAGTTCATATAGCCCGTGGTGCAACAAGTTGCCAAACTCGAGCGCATCAACCTCGGTTTTTAGTTCTTCTGTTTCGCGAATCCTTGCCACGGCATGGAAATAAAATTTCAGGGGGCAGGTTATGTAATGGATCAAGGCCGTGGGCGAAAGGTATGGGCCAGGATCCTTACCGGTATACAGGGCAAGTTTTTCCATGGCCATGGTATCTTTCTCGATGGTGATGGGAACGGGCAATTGCCTGCCGATCGGGTAAATTTTGGTATGAAAGTGGAGTTGGTGCGGCGATTCATATTGTAGTTGATAAATATACCGGCTCATTTCTCCGGTCCTTGATTCGTCAGCCGATGAGTTGTAAACAAGGGCGATGTTTTCGGCCCGTTGCATCAATCGGTAA
>CAZKIR010000028.1:11500-14704 GCA_964552835.1 uncultured Bacteroidales bacterium | reverse complement strand
GGTAAAAATAATAGGCGTAAATGGCATCCTGGTTATGGATAGTGGGCAATTGGAAAGCTTTTCGCAAGTTGAAAGGAATGTACGAGCCTACGGCAGAGGTTTTTGGCAAGATGCCCTCGTTCATCGAAAGGACAATCACGTTCTTGAAATCGATGGCCCGGGTTTCCAAAATCCCCATTACTTGTAAGCCTTTCAAGGGTTCCCCGGAAAAAGGGACGGTGAGGTTCTCGAGTACCCGTTCCAGGATCTTTAAGAAAACGGGTAAGCCCATTTCCAGTTCCTGGTTGTTGATGATATCCCCCAAGCGTTGGATTGAAAGGTAAACCGAGTAAAAAAATTCTTTCTCCAGCGGGCTGTTTTTTTCTTTTGGCTTGCCCCTGGCCTTTTGCATGGCATTGTAAATGGCATCCAGCAGGTATTGCACGAGCGCTTGCACGTTTTCTTTTTTCACGAACAAGTTGCCGTGAAGCGGGATTTCTTGCAGGTTTTCTGGTTCAAGGTAAACCCGGTTTTGTTTTTCAATCCCGGCCACCAGTTGGTTTATTTTTTCTTCCTTGCTGGTAAAAGGGTGTTTTAAAACGGAAAGTACGTCCTTGTAATAGAAATGAAGTTTTTTTCCCTTGTCGGACCGGGCATTTCGTTGCAGCGACACCATTGCGCGGATATAGCTGTACAAGGGGGTATGTTGCACGGGGTAGCCCATCGTGACGTTGATAAAGGGGATGTTTTCCGGGATGGAAAATAATACCGGGAAAAGTAAATGCTCGTCGGCCAACACGATGGCGGTTTCTTCCAGCTTGTGGGCCGGGAGATCCATCTTTGAAAGGATGGTTGGTATTAACCTGGCTTGCCCGGTGTCGGAACTGGCTTGGTAAACGTCGATACGCTTCTTCTCCTCGCCAAGTTTACTCCGGTTTATAGGCAAATCAATACCTGGGAACCGTTTCAGGTTTTCACGCAAGAACAAGCCCGCTTCGTGGTTGGGTTGTTGGATATAATACTCGTCATAATCCCATAAAAATTCTGCTTTTTCATTTCTTGAAAGGTGCTTGAAGAGCTTTATTTCGCATGTATTTAAAGCATTAAAACCGATGAAAAAGATTTTTTTCCCGGGCCTGCCCAGGTCTTGGCATGCCTCGATTGATTCGGCCACCTCCCTGTACAGCATACCTTCATAGGCCATGTTTTTTTCCTGTAAAAGGGCCTTGAAATCCTTGTATACCGAAAACAGAATTTTCCATACCGTTTTAAATTCTTCCTGGTACCTTGATAAGTCTTTTACTTCAAAACTCTTCCAAAAATATTTCAGGAACCTGAGCTGCTCGTCGCTAAAATAGGCAAAGCGGGCTTCAATTTCTTTCAAGGATTCCACGTTCTGGTACAAGTCTTTGGCATTTATCATGTACTTGTCCACGTCATCAAAATCGTTCAATAGCATCTCGCCCCAGAAATAAAACTCGTTAAAGCTTTCGGCATCGGGTTTATGCCTGGTGTATACCTGGTACAAGTCAAATACCAGGGAAATGTCATCGGCGGTGTGTACCTTGCCCAGTTTTTGAAACAACTCGCTAATCGTGAAATATTCAGGCGACCAGGAAGGACGGCTTACATGTTCGGCCAAAAAGTGTTGAAAAAACAAACTGGCCCGTTGGTTAGGGAACACGATCCAAACATCGCCCAACTCGCTGGCATGTTTAGTAAAAATGTAGTTCGCGGCATGTTTTAGAAAGGAGTTGTCCATAATAGTTGATTTTATAGCCCGGGAAATAAATCAAGCCATTAGAAATTCATGAACGTTGGCTTTCGTTATTGTTCTAGTTCCAAAATGTCTTTGTAAAGGTAATCAGAGGCCAGGTTATTTAATTACATTTAAAAAATCTGGCCTATCCTTCATGCTTTTTTTCTATTTTTTCGTTGGAGTGGAGGTTTTAGGGATCATTTTCATGCTGTATTTCCTGACTTTTTCCACTTTTTCCCGGCTTACGAAATCGGGGTGATATTTTTTGTCCAGGTACATTTCGGTTTGGTCCAGGTAGTGTTGGCTGGCCGGTATGCCAGAGGTGCCCGTGGGAATGATGCTCCATGACTTGTCCCAATCGCCTGCCACGTATAAGTGCCGGTGCGAGGCACCGTGGATGATCTCGAAAGGTTTTTTATAAGAATACGCGTAAGGGCAAACCGTGTGAAAAGATCCGCCCATCTCGTATGGCCCTTTGTTAAGATTAAACAGGCGATCCAGGATTTTTACCTGGCTCAGCGGATGGGCTATGGTAAGCTGGTGGATGTTGCCCCATTCCCATTCTACTGGATTTTTTCCTAGAGTTCGTGACAAGCTGTCCACGGCATTGCCAAAAGCCTGGTAAATAATGTCGCCCCGTGTTTCTTTTTTTTCCGTCGCCGTGTTGTCATACCAGGGTGAGTTGGGTTTGTCCCAGATGTTTTTCACGAAATTGCGGACAAGGATCTTGTCACCCAGGAATTCTTGGTAAAGCGAGTCGCCCAGTTCATCTTTCATGGCATGTTGCACGAAGAACACGTAAAAAGTTTCAAAAATAGCCGGGGCCGCGATATCTTTCTGGTAGTTCGCGTCCCAGGTGGTTACGATATCCAGGCATTTTTTTTCTTTTTTGTTCAGTTCAGCTTGTTCCAGTTCTTCTGACAAGACAGGTATGAAGTGTCCCGGCAAAGTGGCTTGGTAGCTGGTTTGCAGGGCCTTCATGTCGTCCATGTCTACTTTATCCTGGTCCAGCACGGCATTGATATGGTGGATACGGTAAGGTAAATCAAACCAATGGCTCACGTGATAAGGATAACCTGATCCTGCCACTTTGTTATTGGCCGAGCTCACGTAGCCCCGTTCGGGGTTATACTCGTGCGGAAGTTTATCAAATGGTACCAGGCCTTTCCAATCGTGCAAGCTGGTGTCACCGGGCATGATGTCCAGCCCGTTCCCCTCGCGTATGGGCACGCCCGCCGAGCAATACAGCCCGATGTTGCCTTTCGCGTCAGCATATACTATATTTTGGCTGATGGAGATAAAGGTACGCACGGCGTTGGAAAAATCGTTCCAGTTGTTGCCGTAATTTAGCAAGTATACAGTGCGCAGCTCGTTACTAAACTCGTTGCCTATCCAGCGCATGGAAATCACTTCGTCCTGGATGTTTTTCATCTTGGAGACAAGCGGTCCGCGGTGGGTGAATTTCA
>CAZKIR010000028.1:0-11490 GCA_964552835.1 uncultured Bacteroidales bacterium | reverse complement strand
CTCCCTTGATAGGTATGGTATCTTGCACGATTTTCATATCGCGCCAGGTGCCGTTGTAGCGGTACTTGTTGCTGTCAACCGGGTGAATGGTTTCCCGGTAAAAATCGATATCATCGAGCATCACGTTGGTCATGCCCCAGGCAATGCTGTCGTTATGGCCAGAGATGACCAATGGTTGGCCGGGCAACAAAACGCCCGTGAGGTTTAATTCCCCTTCGATTACCTGATGGACCTGGTACCAGATGCCTGGTGCGAACAGGCCCAGGTGCATGTCATTGGCCAGGATGCTTTTCCCGTTCTTGGTTTTTTGGCCTGACACGGCCCAGTTGTTGCTACCGTTAAATATTTCCAAGCCCAGCTCTTTTAGTCGTGTACTGTTTTGTATAAGCCCGGACAGGCTTGCCATATCTTTTTCAGAAAACCCGAAAGAACGAAAAACCTCGGGTTCCTGTTCTTCTAGCTTGGGTATAAGTTGGTTAAAACGTTTATCGTCTACTTTCTTTTTTACCAGGTGTAGCAATATTTCTGCTTTCCATGACATGGTAAGGTCCCATGCCATGTAGCCAATCAGGTTGACCGAGTGCAGGGGTTCCCATTTTTCTGGTTTATACCCCAGGATGGCAAATTCAATAGGCAATTTTTCCTGGTGGGACTCGATGAACTGGTTTACCCCGGCCGCGTAAGCTTCAAAGGCACTGGTTATTTTCTTGTCCGATCGGGAAATGACTTCCCTGGATTTTTTAGTGATCTGCAAGGAGCGCATTAAAATGTCTACATCAACCAAATCCTCTCCAAGAATTTCCGAAAGCCTGCCCATGGTCGCCCGGCGCATTAAATCCATTTGCCATAGCCGGTCTTGTGCCGTGAGATACCCCATGGCCATGTACAAGTCATGCTGGTTTTTGGCATACACGTGTGGTATGGCCAGCGAATCACGGATGACTTCCACGGGATGTTGAAGCCCTGTTAATTCTAACGTGCCTTCATAACTGGTTAACGGCCGGTTTTTTAGCCGGTTCAAAAATAAATATGCCACGCCTATCAAGAGAATCAGCACTAGCATTATAATTCGGAATGTTTTTCTTGACTTTTTCATTTTTCTAGGTTTAAATTTTTTGTAGTCCTGCTTACTTGCAAGCTAAGTTAGGGTGTTTTATTATAATTGTTCTTGTAAAGATAGTACAGGTTATTTTTTATAACAACGCGAATACTGTACAATATAAGCTAAACGTTAGTTAATGGGTTCTACTTGCTCGGGCAAAAGCTCGAAACTGGCCACGACCGGCTGGTGGTCGGAAAACTCGAAGTCCATGTCAATGGTCTCTACCCTCAAGGGCATCACGTTGGGCGAAACCAGGAAAAAATCAATCACGGTCAGCCGGGATTTGTTTTCATCATAAGGCGTTTTAAGCCCCCGATGTGTGGCAGCGCGTTTATCATAAACCCAAATCCAATTTTTGGCAGGGAACCCTTCTTCCACGGAGATATTTTCCTCGCCGCCCTCGTTGGTCTCGAAATCGGGAGAAAAATCAAATGGGGACTGGTTCCAATCGCCGCCCACGATAATGTAATTATTTTTTTTGTATTCTTCTAATAGGAAGCTTTTCATGTAAGCCATTTGTTGTTTTCGCAGGCTGCCGTCGTCAAAGGCCGAGTTATGGGTATTAATGATAAGCAATTGCCGGCCATTGGTGAGGGGGTAACGGTTTACCAGGAAACAGCGGTCGAGCATGAACAGCCTGGTGGGCCAGCTATAATTTCCCGGGAAGGAGTGCCGGACAGACGAGAAAGGATCGAATTCGCTAAATGTGGCCAGTCCCGCCAACACGTTGCCCATCGGGTTGTGCAGGGGAATAGGGACAAAAAACACGTTGTAATTTAACGCGAAAAGACCATTGTATTCATGTAATGATTTGCTTAATTTTTTAAATTGATCGACCTGGTAGCTCCGCCTGGCTTTTTTGTCCACTTCCTGGAGCAAGATGAATTCCAAGCTATCATTATTTTTAAGAAATGAGTTGATTTCCTTTAAATTGTTATCAGCTGTTTCAGACAGGGTGCGGACTTGCTTGCCGCCGTCATAAAAAAAGTCCATGTCCTCGCCCAAGCCAGCGTAGCCAATATTCCAGGTTATCATGTCAATTTTTTCCAGGTGCGAAACAAGCTCGGGATTATCGGACTGGTAAATAATTATTTCATCGGGGGGTTGGTAGTCCATGATACTGGCAACAGCCAGGAAAACGCCAAATAAAAAGGCCATGGAGGCCACGATGATAAGGATGGTTTTTAGCACGCGCATGATATAGTGTTTAAATTTTATCTAAAAATAAAAAGAAAATAAGATTGTAGGGTATTTTTATATATAAAAAATAATTATTTTGCGGACAAGTTAATTATTTTTTTAAAATCTCGCGCCATGCAAAAAAGAATATTTCTAGTTTTTATCTTTATCGTATTGATAATCAACAATGGCTTTTCACAAGAAAAAGTTGATTCAACCAAGCGTTCCAAGGAAGAAAAAGTAAAATCGGGTTGGACATTTGGGGCCGTGCCTGCGGTTGCCTATGATACCGACGTGGGGTTTAAATATGGGGGCTTGGTCAATTTGTATCATTATGGTGATGGCAGCACCTATCCCCAGTACATGCATTCGATATACCTCGAATGGAGCCGGACTACCAAGGGGAGCGGTATTAACCAATTCTTGTATGATTCCGAGTACCTGATCCCGAATATCCGGGTAACCCTGGAAGCCAGTTTGCTTACCGAGAAAGCATTGGATTTTTACGGGTTTAATGGTAGGGAAGTGCTGTATAAGCCAGTATTTGAAGACGTGGGTTCGCCAGAATATATTTCCCGCTTGTATTATCGTCACGACCGGAGCCTGGCCCGCTTCAAGGCCGACTTCCAGGGGCCAATTATTGGCCGGAAACTCCGTTGGCTAAGTGGCTTGGTTTATTATGGCGTGGACGTGGCCCCCGTTGACGTGGATGCCCTGAACAAGGGAAAAGAAGATAACCTGTTGCCCGATACCAATGATTTGTACGAGAATTACAAGGATTGGGGCGTGATACCCGAACAGGATGTTGGAGGGGGCGACCACCTTTTCGTGAAAGGGGGATTGGTTTACGATACCCGCGACAACGAACCCAACCCCCAGAAAGGGATTTGGACCGAGGCCTTGATCATGTACACCCCCTCGTTTGACGGGAATGCCACTTATGCCAAGCTCGCCTTGAACCACCGGCAATATTTTACCTTGTACCCGGGCCGGTTGTCATTGGCCTATCGCTTGAGCTACCAGCCCAAGCTTTTTGGCGATAAAATGCCTTTTTACATGATGCCCTTCGTGTTCGATTCCAAGCTCGCCCGTGATGGGGTAGGGGGCAAGAAAACCGTGCGGGGCATCATGCGCAACCGCCTGGTTGGGGAGGATTACCTTTTTGGGAACCTTGAACTGCGCTGGAAAGTTTATAAAACCGTTATCATGAACCAGAATTTTTACCTGGCCTTGAGCGGTTTCCTGGACGGGGGCAGGGTAACGGGCAAGTACCCTGTACCTGCTAAACAAGAATTATTAGCTAATGGCATGACCGATGATCAATACAGGCAACATTTTAACCCGGGTGAAAATGAAAGCTTGCACCTGAGTTACGGGGCCGGTTTGCATTTCGTGCTAAACGAGAATTTTATCGTGGCCGTGGATTATGGCTTGGCCAATAAGCCCAGCGATGGTGACAGCGGGTTTTATATCGGGATGGATTTCTTGTTCTAATTAGTTTAAAAATCCGAGTTTATGGACAGGTACTAATTGGAGGTTTCGCGGATACGTCAATTACCATGAACTAACCAGGGCTTTTCCTGTTAAAGAAAAAAAATACCATGATTATAACCCAAGATATGAAAATGGCCGATTTGGTGCACCTGAACCACCACCTGCTGCCTATCCTGGATCGCTTTGGCATTAAGTTAGGCTTTCACGATAAGACCGTGAATGATATATGTGAAAGCTATAATATTCATTGTATTTTTTTTCTTGATATATTGAATGCCTTTCAGGATGAGGAATATTACGCCAAAACGCGGTCGGATCATTTTCCCCTCGGGCTTTTGACCCATTACCTCGAGAATACCCACCAGGCCTATATTCAACAAAACATACCCCAAATCGAAAAGCTGGTGCACCAGTTGGTAAATGAAAATTACCAGGATACCCGGGGCGCCGGGATGTTAAAAAATTTCTTTAAAAATTACAGGGAAGAACTAGTAGGCCATACGAGGCACGAGGACGAGGTGGTCTTCCCGTATGCCCTGGCCATCGAGAAAGCCTACCAGCAACAGGTATTGGACAAGAAGGCCCGGGGGCTGATGGGGCAATATTCCATGGAACAATACCTGAACGAGCATGATGACCTGGAAGAAAAGCTTTTTGACTTGAAAAATATTATCTTGAAATACCTCCCGCCCCCGGGTGACAATAGCCTTTCAATCCAGTTGTTGCACGATTTGTTCGAGTTGGAAAAAGATTTGAACGACCACGCCCGTATTGAGGAGCAAATCATGGTGCCGCGGGTGCAAGCGATGGAAAAGCACCTCCGGGAAACCTTGTTTTAATTTATCAGCATGGAAAGAAGGCATTTTATCATAGCAGACCCGTCATATATCGTCCGCAAGGGAATGATTACCGTGCTGAACAAGTTATTTAGCGATTTTAATATCCTGGAGGCAGGTGACAAGGAAGGCCTTCATGCCATGCTCAAAGAGGTTAAGGAAGGGGTGTTGTTCTTGGGCCCTGGTATGTTGGATGCCCTGGAAAAAAAGACTAGCTCGCTTTCAAACCTGCCCGTGATACTTATGGGCAATCATCATGAAGAGTGCCCCGATGGTTTTCAGCTCCTTGGCCACCTGCCTGTTGATTTGCCCAAGGAAGAGCTGCTGGATCGGTTGAGAGAATATCTTTTGCAAGAAAAAGAAAAAATCCCGGCCCCGGCCAACGAGGGGCTGAGCGAGCGGGAAAAGGAGGTGCTGGTAATGGTAGCCAAAGGTTTTACCAACAAGGAAATTGCCGATAAGCTTTTCCTGAGCGCCCATACCGTGATCACCCACCGGAAAAACATTACCCGCAAGCTTGACATCAAGACCATTCCCGGGCTTACCGTGTATGCCATTATAAATGGTTTGGTAGGCTTGCAAGAGTTGTCGTGAACATTTTGGTGAGTTATTCTTTGTTTTGCGTATATCTAGCTGATATACTGAGGACTAAAAAGCATCTTTGTCGCTAAACTCGGCGTTGGTGGATAAAATTTTCCAATCCTTATTAACAAACAGTCAACTCCGGTTAATAAATTTCATTCGCATTGATTTTGACAAAAATTTTGCTTTTTATACCGCACTCATTGGTGTTTAAACAGTTTGCTTATAAGGTTTGTCTTGCCCAGGTATATTTTTGCTTCAATGGAAATTTCTTCACGGATAGTTATTTTACTAAAGTTAATGTTTTTCCTGGATAAAACTATTTTACCAGAATAATAACTACTTTTGTTACATAGGTTAACCGTGCTATCGATACCTGCTAGACCTGTTCTTATTGTTTTTGGCCCATGGGTATCGGGTAAACTGTTAAATTGTAAAGTAACTTTTTGTCCAGGATTGATCTTTTTAATTTGATTTGTCGGGATTTCAAGAAGCACTATTAGATCGTCCTCTTCCTGCTGTACGAAAGCCCGAACATGTAAAATATTTTCAAATTTAATAAAATACGCGAATGCAATTATTCCAACAATAATAACAAAAATAATAGAAATGCCCAGTCTGACAATTCCAGGTGGGATTTGTCCAATAATATTCCTTACTTTTTCACTCCTTAACTCGATATTATCTTTTTTGTTCACTCGTGTATAATTTATGATCCAAGTTCTAGTTGATTTTTGACAAGCTGAAAGTAAGCGCCTTTTTTGGTTGATAACTCATGGTGATAACCAGTTTCAATTATTTTTCCATTGTCCATCACCACGATTTGATCAGCATTTTTAACGGTGCTTAACCGATGGGCAACCACCACGACAGTTTTGTTCCTGTAAAAATTTTGCAGGTTTTCTACTATTGCTTTTTCATTATTTGCATCAAGGGCGTTAGTGGCTTCATCAAAAAACAAAAAATCAGGATTTTTGTATACCGACCGGGCAATTAATACCCTTTGTTTTTGGCCCTGGCTTAAATTTTGGCCCTCGGTGCCAATAATCGTGTTGTATTGTAAAGGGAGTTCCATGATAAAATCATGAATATTAGCTAATTTTGCAGCATATAGTAATTTTTGTTTGTCAATTTCGCCATCACTGCAAGCAATATTATTGGCAATACTTTCAGAAAAAATGAATCCATCTTGCATTACTGCGCCGCATAAATTTCGCCAGAAATGAGTATTTAATTCTTGTAAGTTTGTATTGCCAATTTTAATGGCTCCCTTCATGGGTTTATAATATTGCAATAGCAATTTAATCAAGGTAGTTTTGCCGCTTCCGCTGGCACCAACGATTGCAGTTACCTTTCCTTCAGGTATAGTTAAGTTAACTTGGTTTAATACTTTTTTTGAATGTGGCCCTTCATATTGAAAGGTCAGATTTTGTAAATGAATGCTTTTATCATGTAGTTGGTGTTTGCACGAATATTTTTCCTTGTTTTCCTCGTTTTTCCCATGGATTTCGTTTATCCGTTCTAAGCTTATCTTAGTATCTTGAAAATCTCGGATAAAATCTACTGTTTGTTCGATAGGTAAGGTTAATTGACCGATAATATATTGTGTGGCCAACATCATGCCCAAGGTCATGTTATCGTTTATTACTGCAAATGCCGCGATTATCGTGATAACTATGTTTTTTGTCTCGTTAATAAAAACATTTCCCGCTTCCTGGATTTGTTCTAATTTTAAAGAGTAAATATTTATTTTGAACAAGTCTGCTTGGATGTCTTCCCATTCCCATCGTTTGCGTTTTTCACAATTTTGCAGCTTTATTTCTTCCATCCCTTGGATTAACTGGTAAGTTTTACTTTGATTATTGGCCCTGGCTTCAAAATTTTTGTAGTCCAATTCCCTTCGTTTTTTCAGGAAAACAAGTATCCATAATGTATACAAAATGCTTCCAATAAAGAAAATAATAAATATTTTCAAGCTGTATACCCATAACACGATTCCAAAAACAACAAGTGTAAAAAAAGAGAAAATGGTTTCAAGCGTTCGAACGGTCAGAAATCGTTCTACCCTCTCGTGATCATCGATTCGTTGCAAAATATCGCCCGTGAGCTTAGTATCAAAATAACTCATGGGCAATTTCATGAGTTTGATAAAAAAATCTGAAATTAATGATATATTTATACGCATGCTCATGTGCAATAAAATCCAGCGGCGTATAAAATTAACAGACATACGGCTAAGGATTAAAATCATTTGAGCGATCAATATCAAGTAAATAATATGGATGTTTTTATTAGAAATACCTATATCTACTATTGCTTGCGTTAAAAAAGGAAATAGTAACTGGAAAAAACTACCAATTAAAAGGCCCAAAAGCAGTTGGCCAAAGTATTTCTTGTATCTTAAAAAATAGGAGAACAAGAATTTTAAGCTATTTTTTCTGGTTGTCTCATTTTTTTGTTGATAAAAATCTCGTGTTGGTTCAAGAAATAATGCAATTCCTTTTTCAAAATCATTATTTCGCGTGCTTATCCATTTATTTTTAAATTCTTCCTCGTCATATATTACATGACCATGGGCAGGGTCTGATATATAGATTTTGTATTTTTCTCGAAAAATGTTTTTTTTCTTTACGTGGTAAATAACCACGAAATGTTCTTGGTTCCAATGCAAGATGCAAGGTAATGGAGCCTCCTCCACCAATTTATCAAATGTTAACCTGCCGCCTAGGGTCTTAAACCCGATATTTTCCGAGGCATCGCTTATCCCGAGCATAGAAACCCCTTCCCTGGAGGTATAGCATCTCTCCCGGATTCGTTCTAATGGAATTTTTTTTCCGTAAAACTGGGCTATCATTTTTAAGCAGGACGGCCCACAATCCATTGCATCAAATTGTATATCTACCGGGAACTTTGTCATATACCCCTTTCTATTTTAATAAATTGTAGGGTTTAACCAGGTATTTCCCGGTATTAATTGATTTTGGAAATACATCGCTATTGTTATAATACATGATGAAATAAACACGAGACTTTTTTTAGCATGGCTTTAAAAAAAATGGTTAATAGTTATTTTTGGTTATCGAAATTATATATAATTTTTATTGTAGAGTATGGTTTAATAGTTGTTTCATTTTTAATGTGAAAATTGTTTCCAATATTGTTAGAATGGTAGTTTGCTGTATTCAAGAAATTATAGAATGAAAACACTAATTGCCATTGATCATCTTTAATTCCTTTTCTTGCTGAAATATTCGAATATAGATATCCTGTCCTGGTTTCCTGAGCAGAAATTTTAGGACTATTGTATATTATCTCAAACTTTAGTTTTATGGAATGAGGAATGTTGAAAGTATTATTCATCCTAGTATCAATATGAAATTGAGATTTTATATGATTTGAATTATTAAAATCGATATATAAAGTGTATAAATACACACTACTTGAAATGTTTAGGTTCCACCAATTTGATAAATCTATACCACTCATTATCTCAGAACCTATGCTTGATGATTTACCTATGTTATTTGGTGAAATAAATAGTGTATTCAATGTATCAGTTTGAATATATTCTTGAATCACGTTTTTTGACTTTTTCCCGAATATTTCAAAAGCAAGGATATTATTGTTCCAGGTTTTTTTATAATTTAGCTCTAGTGCCTGTACGTATGTAGGTATAAGTTCGCTATTACCTGAATAATAGGAAAAAAGGGAATTGTATTGCTTGAAAGGAATTAGTTCCCAATATTCTGGCCTTTTTATGCGTTTAGTATAACTAAACAATATTTGATTCGAGTTTGAAATATTATATAATGCACTTAAAGAGGGAAAATAATCATTTAATGTATATTTTGATGGAAAACTATTGTGGTTATTTATTTGGTCGATATATTTATAATTAGATATTTGGTTTGTGTGTTCCATTCTAACACCTGCTTTATATTCAAATTTCTCGTATGTTTTTTTTGCAATTAGGTATAATGCATATATATCTTGAGTATAATTTACTTCTTGATTTTTTGGCCATTTATTAAATGAGATTAATTTATCATTATAATATATTCCACTATTGGAAGTTATCTTTGGAATACGATCGATTTGTATATCCATTCCGGTTTCAATATTGATTGATTTGAAAATAGAGAAAGAATAATTTATTTTACCATTAGCCAATATTTCATCTTGTTCTGTAAAGTAGTATCCTAATTTATCAGTATTATGATTATTAATTCTTGTATCGACAAGCTTGTCTTCTAATTTATGTAGATAGGCTGAATAATCAAGATATGTAGAAATTTGATGTGATTTGCTTTTATCAAATGAGTGTTCAAAACTTAGAGAGGTTCCTAAATAGCGATAACCAAGTGATTGATTTGTTATTAATTCGTATCCATTAGTCGATTGATATATATCGTCAAAATATATAAATTCATGGATGTTACTTATATTTTGGTTTTGGTTTGTTGATTTAAAAGGGTTAAAATTAATTGACAAATCAATATTGTTTTTTTTTGTAATTTGTCGATTTATTCCAAACTCGAGGTAATTTGTTATACCATTTACGCTTTTATGTCTATTGATTATTGTTTTATAAGATTTATGTTTTGTTTTAATAATTTGTTCAATAGACTCATGATATTGACCCCATGTTTGGTTTTCATGTTGGGCATATATATACCAACTTCCAAAATCAGTTTTTCTATCTAATGACAATAGTAATTGGTATGAATTTTTTGTATCATACTTTCCGCTTGTATTTAACCTATAGCCTACTAACTTATTCTCTTTTGTTATAACATTGATAATGCCTGCCGTTCCTTCTGCACTATATTTAGCGTTTGGATTTGTAATAATTTCAATTTTATCTATCCGGTTTGAGGGCAATTGTCTAAGCTTATCCTCACCACTTTTATAGGGGTGGCCATTTATAAATATTTTAAAGAACCCATCTCCTCTAAATGTAAGACGTCCGTCAATTTCTAATCGAATTGAAGGTACATTATCTAGCAAGTCGAGTGCACAGTCTGCCTCGGGAAAAGCACTAGCATTTATAACCTTTTTATCTAGGTTAAAATATATTGGGGAAATATTTTTCGAAATTTTTACAGATTCGATATTATGATATGAGATATTTAATCTTATAGTCCCAATATTAAGGAATTTATTTTGAATTAATATGTTTTTTTTTAGAATTGGTTTATAACCAATTAAACTCAATTGCAGGTTATAACTTCCTGGTTCTATTTTTTTTATTTTAAATTCTCCATTGTCATTTGTTATAGTTCCTAGAATGACCTCCAAACTATCATAATTTGTATCCGATGCTATTAGTGTTACATTTACGTATGGAATTGGATTATCTGTTTCTTGATCCACAACTTTTCCCTTTAAACTGCAACCTTGGGCATTCAATGTATAATAATTTATTGATGACAAAAGAATCGGGATAATAAAATATGAAACAATTAGCCTTTTCATCTTAAAAATCATTGAATTTCAAAACATGGATTTTCGGCCCTGCTACACCTGGGATCTGGATAATCCCATTTGTCAAAACCGTAAGCAAAAACAACATCTCTAAAACAAATTAAACTGTTTGTAAAACAAGTTAGTGAGTCAGGGCAATCATGACAAGGACTCATTTTATTACTTATATTTTTTCTTTTATTATATAATTGAATAGCTTTAGGGCTGTTCCATACTTCCATTAAGGACTTGTTTTGAATGTTCCCGATAATATAGTCAGGTTCCCAAAAAAATTGCTCACAAGTAGTTACGCTACCATCAGGTAAAATGAAAAAAGAGGAAACATTAGCAGGGCAAGAACGTGATTCATTAAAAAGGAAGTTTTCTCTTGTTTTCTTTAGACCGTTTCGTTTTTGATCTAACAAATCAGATATTTCAATGGAAAAGCTTTTGTTATCTTCTTGAATATTTCGCACAAAATCGATGACGTTTTTCATGTGTTGATAGTTGACTTTTATTTTATTGAATGAGCATTTTGTGAAAAGAGATTTTTGAACAAAGTCAATTTTCCAATTAGTGAGATTGTGCTGTTTTAAAAACGCGTATAGTTCTTTTAACTCATTGACATTGCAATTATTAGAGGTTATTATTGTATGGACACTTATTTTTAAAGAAAATTCGTCAAAGTATCTAAAAGACTCTAAAACTTTATTTTTATAATTCTGTCCATTAACATTTAATAATTTTTTAAATTTGTCTATTGAGAACGTGTCTAAAGAAAATTGTAATTCCGGTAAATTTAAATAACTGATTTCTTCTATTTCTTGTTTATTT